>JBBSRP010000076.1:0-12448 GCA_038242935.1 Flavobacteriales bacterium | reverse complement strand
TAATCGAATTTGGGGACAAGCTGGCAAAAAAGAACGAAAATATTTAGATATTGAAGAGAAAGAATCCTATCGGTGGATAAAATCATCTATTGAAACAAAAGAATTACTTCCTCAAAATGTGAGTGTTACGATTATTGGTGATCGTGAAAATGATATTTATGAAGATTTTGATAGAGTTCCCGACCAGAGAACCAACTTGCTAATACGTTCAAGATGTGATAGAAAAATAGTTGGGGAACATAAAAAACTTTACAATTTATTGGAAAACACTGATGTTGCAGGAAGTATTGAAGTGGAGATTGCTGCGCAAAAGAATCGAAAAAAACGAACAGCTACAATCGATGTTAAATTACAAAGGCTAAGATTTGTGCACCAAAAGGATTAACCGTTTCTCAAAAAGGATATTGAAATTTATATAATCGAAGCAACTGAAAATCCATCAACGATTCCGACTTCAGAAACTGGGATTTCTTGGAAATTGTTAACAACACATAAAATCGAGAATTTAGAGAAGGCTACTGAGTGCATAAATTGGTATAAAAAACGCTGGTTGATTGAGGAGCTTTTTAGAGTTATCAAAACAAAAGGATTTGAAATCGAGTCAAGTCAACTTGGAGATGGCTTTAAACTCAAAAAGTTACTTGCAATGACATTAGAAGTTGCTTTGCAAATTATGCGCCTAAAACTATCCTTAAATGACGAAGATCAAAAGGCTGAAAATCTATTTAATAGCAAAGAAATCAGCTTTTTACAGAAAGTAAATAAAAAAATAGAAGGACAAACCCAAAAGCAAAAAAATCCATACGACGAAAAAACATTGGCTTGGATTGCGTGGATAATAGCCCGCATTGGTGGTTGGACCGGATATAAATCACAAGGGCCGTCCGGCTACATAACAATCAAAAATGGGCTGGATAAATACCATCAACAATATGAAGGATATCTGCTATTTTCTGATGAATAGGACTTGTGTATAAAGATTAGCCTTCGGAGAGGGCGGGCGGTGAGGACGGTTGGGGGGAGGACAAGAACGCCCAAATAAAAATCATCAATAAAAAGCAAAATCCTATTGCTTAACGCTTTTTTGACTAGTCGCTTGGCGGAAACTTTGTAACTTTGCAACAAAATAAAAATTGATGAATCTGATAGATACGCACGTGCATATTTATAGCGAGGAGTATGATGCCGATAGGAAGCAAATGATGGAACGTGCTGTAAATGCTGGTGTTTCTAAATTTGTAATTCCAGCAATTGACTCTGAAGTGACGCCCAAAATGTATTCTCTTAAGCAAGAATATCCTGAGCAGGTTTTCTTGATGATGGGATTGCATCCGACGTATGTGAAATGGGAAACTTACCTTGAAGAGCTCGCGCACGTGGAGCGTGAATTGGCAAGCCGAAAGTTTGTTGCTGTGGGCGAAATTGGCATTGATCTTTTTTGGGATCAAAGCACTTTGGAGATTCAGCAAGAGGCTTTTAGAAGTCAGATTCAATTGGCTAAAAAATATAAACTTCCGATAAACATCCACTGTAGAAGTGCTTTTGATGAGGTTTTTGCAATTCTTGAAGAGGAGAGAAGTCCAGAATTATTTGGAATATTTCATTGCTTTACGGGAAATTTGGAACAGGCGCAACAAGCGATTTCTTTGAATATGAAACTTGGAATTGGCGGTGTGACGACTTTCAAAAATGGAAAAATCGACCAGTTTTTAAATCAGATTCCACTCGAAAATATCGTTCTTGAAACCGACGGGCCTTACTTAGCGCCAGTGCCTTATAGAGGAAAGCGCAATGAAAGTAGCTATTTGAAAGAGGTGGTTGCGAAGTTAGCGACGATTTATAATGTTTCGGAAGAAGAAATTGCAAATGCAACGACAAAAAACGCTTGCGACGTTTACAGCATTTAACAGATTATTATCTTAAAATTAAGAATTATTTTGTTCATTTGTTTACTAAAATATAAAATTCTATAATGTCTAAATTTGATACGATTCGCCCTTTCTCTGATACTGAAGTCAATGAGGGCATTAAATCCTCTATGCATCATCCGATGATGAAAGCATTGATGAATTTTAGTTTTCCAGATCAGCCAGACGAAGAGTGGAAAGCACAGTTGCTAAAAACGCATTCGATACGTGATTTTCAGTGCAATTTTATCTATAAATCTCTGCAACAAGTTTTAGAAAAAAGCTCTGAAGGCCTTACTACTTCTGGCTTTGAAAAGTTAGATAAAAATACTTCGTACTTATATATTTCCAATCACAGGGATATTATCCTTGATACTTCATTGCTTAATATGTGTCTTTTTGATCACGGATTAATTATGACCGCTTCGGCAATTGGGGATAATTTAGTTCAGAAATCCTTTATAAAAACGCTTGCTCGATTAAATCGAAATTTCCTCGTTCAGCGTGGACTTTCGCCAAGAGAAATGTTGCAAAGTTCGAAATTATTGGCCGAATATATTGGTCACTTGATTACCGAAGAAAACCGTTCTGTATGGATTGCGCAGCGTGAAGGCCGGACAAAAGATGGAAATGACGCAACGCATCAAGGTGTTTTGAAAATGCTTGGAATGGGAAATAGCGAAGGATTGGATATTATGAAATACTTCCGAAAACTGAAAATTGTTCCGGTTAGTATTTCGTACGAATATGATCCGACAGATGCCTTAAAAATGCCGCAGATTATAGCTGAAGCCAAAAAAGAAGTTTATATCAAGAATGAAAATGAGGATTTCGAAAATCTTTTGAGTGGTGTAATGGGACAGAAAAAACACATACATATTCACCTCGGCGATGTACTTGATGATGAACTGGACGAAATTGCTGCCGAAAACACAAATTCGAACAAACAGATTCAGGCGTTGGCAGGAAAGATCGATGATGCGATTTTGAAAAATTACACTTTGTGGCCAACGAACTTTATCGCTTATGATATTGTGAATAAAACCCATAAATATGCGGGTCGATATACCGAAGCAGAAAAAGCGGTTTTTGAACGTCGTTTGGAAATAAGAATAGATGAAAAGAATCCGTTGGAACTTTTGGCTTTCCTAGCAATGTATGCCAATCCGGTTGTCAATAAAGAGAAATACTGCGATGTCTAAACCTACAGTTCTTCTTATCTATACCGGCGGTACCATTGGGATGATGAAGGATTTTGCCACCGGCGCGCTCAAGGCTTTCGACTTTGACCAGCTTCTGGACAAGATTCCCGAGCTTCATCTTTTGGACTGTATTATCGCAACACATTCATTTGACACTCCAATAGATTCCTCAAATATGAATCCAGAGCAATGGATTCGAATTGCAGCCGTAATTGAAGAAAATTACCAGAAATACGATGCATTTGTGGTTTTGCACGGTTCTGATACTATGTCATATTCTGCATCAGCACTGAGTTTTATGCTGGAGAATTTGAGCAAACCAGTAATTTTTACGGGTTCGCAATTGCCAATTGGAGATTTACGCACCGATGCTAAGGAAAATTTAATTACAGCGATTCAGATCGCTTCTTTAAGAGACGGAGATTCTGCAGTTTTGCAGGAGGTAGCCTTGTATTTTGAATATAAATTATACCGCGGCAATCGCAGTAGTAAGATCAATGCCGAGCACTTTAATGCTTTTGCATCGCCAAATTATCCGTGTCTTGCCGAGTCTGGCGTTCACCTGAAAGTTGGAAATGAATATCTGTTGAAAGCAGACAAAAAGCAGTCGTTAATCGTTCGAACTTCTATTAATGAGGATGTGGCGATTATCAAACTTTTCCCAGGAATTAATGCGACAATCTTTGGAGGCATTTTATCAATTCGGGGACTTAAAGGAGTTGTACTTGAAACCTATGGCTCAGGAAATGCACCTACCGAAACTTGGTTTACCGATGCTTTGCAAGATGCGATTTCGAGAGGTATTCATATTGTAAATGTCACTCAATGCAGCGGAGGAAGCGTGAATATGGGTCAGTATGAAACTTCGACAATGCTCAAAGAATTGGGTGTTATCTCGGGAAATGACATCACTACCGAAGCGGCAATTACCAAGCTTATGTACTTATTGGGACAGCAAATTCCACACAAAGATTTCAAAGAAATTTTCGAAACTCCCCTTCGCGGTGAGCTCACTAAATAAGTTTAAAATTATTTTTTAAAGCCAATTTTTTTGGTGTTATTTGCACACGTTAAATAGAGGGGTGGCCGAGTGGCTGAAGGCGCACGCTTGGAAAGCGTGTATATGGCAACATATCGTGGGTTCGAATCCCATCTCCTCTGCAAAGAAAAAATGCTTCCCGAAAGGGTAGCATTTTTTGTTTCAGAGCGTGTCAAACTTTTTAGTTTGGCTACGCTAGGAAACAAAAAAGGCTATGGCATGCAATGCCAAGCATTTTTTCTTTGTAAACAATCCCCTCTCGGGGATCAACGAAGTTAATCCCATCTCCTCTGCAATATCATTTGATAGATAGCTAGTTACGAAATTTACACCCAATTCTACACCCAATTATGTAGAATTGGGTGTTTTTGCATTACATTAATTTGACTATGTTTTAAAGGCTGTCTTTAAAAATGATTCAATAAATAACAATATTTATCAACTTACTTTGACAGATTTTAAAGTGATTTGATCTACTGTAGAAAGGACGAGATTATAGAAGAAATATTAATGAATTTTCTGTAATCTAAAATGCTAATTCAAATCTTCAAGATACCATTCTTCATTTATAATACAATTCTTGCTATTGGGATCAGGAACTGGTTGATGAACCTTGACTTGCAATGGCATTGGAACGCAATTTCCGAAAATTAGCGCATCACCTGGAGTTGATTGTTTTATTTTAGTTACATAATCCTCAGAGAAATAGGGTAAAATAGAGTAAATATATCTCATATCGACTTCATTTTGAATTCTGTGGATAAAATAATTTCCACATTGAGACAATACAGTTGCAGACAATTCAGATGGTCTTTGTGACGATACAATTAGAAATAATGAAAATTTTCTTCCCTCCCTTGCTATTCGTTCAAATATATTTTCTCTCAAGATATAATCATTTTCCTTTTTTATGTATCTATGTGCTTCGTCTAAGACTAAGTGAACTGGATTTCTTCTTCTGTCCTCACCTAATCTTTTTTTTCTGTAGTCAAAAATTAAACGACTAATGACACTTGTCGTTAATTCTAAAATATCATTACCTATTTCGCTAGTATCAATAATTATTAATTGCTTTTGTAAGTCAGCGCCTCCAATGCTAAAAACTTTGCTTAAGAAATCTTCACTTCCTGTATACAAAATATCACTTTTCATAAAGTTACAATCAGGATTAAATAAAAAGTAATCTAATCGAGTGAACATGGTAGAAGTAAATTCTCTAATTCTAGAGTTTCCTTTACCTTCTTCTTCTAACAATACAAGTTCAGCAGCAATCTTTAAAAATTTATAATCAAAATAATGCCCGCTAAATAGTCTTTCTTCATCACTTAATGACGCTTTACTTTCATCTATTTCTAGTATCATTAAATAGTTGCTTAAAGCATCTTTATTGTCTCCGAAAGAAATTTTTGTGTGGTTTAAAATCTCATCTAAGAAATTTTTAATAACATCTGCATTTTTTAAGCCCGAAGTAATTTCCTTTGCTTTAAAAATCACTCCTCTTGCTGCTGTAATTTTAGCAGTATCAGAATCCACCTGTGAAATAATATTGTACAAAATGCTTCTTATCTTCCACTTAAAATAATTTATATATTTCTCGCTATCTTGATCATCTTCAAATATTTTATAAAATTTGTAACACTCTTGAAGCACTTTATCCCAAAAAGGTTTTTGAGTTTTTTCAGAAGCCATTAAAAAAGCTAACCATTCGTCTAAATTCATTAGATAATATGGTAAAATAAAATTAGAAGGAGACTCTTTCCCAAGATTTGGTTTATAAAATTGTAAAAATTTATCGCTTGATAGACCTGTCTCAAATGCTTTATAGTATTCTCCATTTACATCGAAAACAATAGTTTTTCCTCCCAAAGCTCTGTTGTTCTCTTTTCTATAAATCTGTTGTAAAATGTGAGAAATTGTATTTGATTTTCCGCTGCCACTATTTCCTAAAATGGCTGTGTGAATATTAAATAATGGATTAATTTTCAGACTTACTTTATAATTAATAAGATTTTTAGATGTGCCAATTTCTATTTCGTTGTGAACTTTTAAATCTGCGTTATTATTTGTTGGTGAAAGAATTGTTTTAATGTCTGCAAATGTGACAATACTAACATCTGAATATATTGAAGGGAATATTCCTATGTTAAAGTCGCCATTATCAGTAAAGGTTCCTATTGGTTTAATTACAAGTTCTCTTGAACTGTCTAAATTAAAATTAGAATAAATTTTACTTTCAACATTGTGCTCTAAGATAGCGGTTACTTCACATAAAATTGATTCGCCTATTGCGTTCTTAGTTTTTAAATAACTTCCAATATTTCCAAAATAATAAATCTGTCCCTCAATACTAATTGCCGAATTTTTGGTAGAATGAAATAACTTCACGCGAAACTTATCATATTCAACTGATATAACTTTGCCTATATTCATTATTCTATCTTTTTTATAGTTTTTAAAAACTCATTTAAAATATTATCCTGAGTTTTAAAAGCATCAATGTTGGGAAGAAGAGTGTTAACAATAAAATCAAAATAATGAATTTTTTCTCCATCGTGGGTGCCATATATATTAAAAATCCGATTGTCATTAATGGTAGTGATTTTACTATCTATTTCGCCAAAAATAACTACGTTAATTGTTGAGTTAGTAGCTAACGCCTGGTAAATAATATTATTGACATGTTCATCACTAAAGCTATATCCCATTATAAATAAAACGGTATGTGGCTCAAGTAGTTTTTTCTGAAACTCTCTAAACATCTCTACATAAGGGCTTCCTAAACTTTTGTTTTGTTTTGTTGGTGTGGGATATATTAGGACATTTTCAATGCCTTCCTTTCTTTCTGGCTTCGATATTTCCTTAATATTGAAAAATGAGTTCGCATTAGATGAATCTTCTAACCAATTTACGGAGCCATGAATTTTATATAAATAAACCATATTTTCAACAGGCTCAAATTTTTCAATACTAGTATCCATCCGTTTAGAATAAGTATAATTGAACAAAGCGGGATTGAAATATTTGCTTACACCTCCACTGAATCCATTGATATAATGTATGTTAATACTATCTAATGAATGTTCATTAAAGAGGTCGTTATTTGTTGTAAAAATGTTTATTCTAGAGAGATCTTTGTTGCGCAGCGCAATTTTTTGGTAGAATCTCTGGTAATTTTTAAATTGCTTCGAATTAATTAAAGTAGATTCTGGAATATTGATTTCCTCAAAAACGATTTTCTCTATTACTTCAATAAGTTTAGAACAATTACTGTCTTCGTCCTTTTTATTTTTATCTTTCAAAAACACTCTATAGGAGTATAGTATTCCTAAAATATTTTCTAAATCCTTTTGGTTTTCAATTTTATTCTGAACTTCTTCAAATTCTTTTTTCAAAACTTCATTTTCAGCTTCATTTAGTTTTTCAACAACTTTTAAATACAACCCACTCATATTTGGTATAGCTCCTGAACTTGTTCCTGACCCAAATAAAAAATTAATATTTTTCATATTGAAAAATTCTTTAATTCTTTCTTTAATAAAGGTGATTTTGTCACCCTCTGGAACAGCATCAAACAAACTAAAATTACCTTGTGTAAAGACAATGCCTGTTTCTATTGGGTTCTCATGTGTTTTTTTTACTTGTAGCTCTTCTCTGTCCATTTAATTTAGATTTGAATCTATTGTTTAAACATTAATTATTCTTTATAAAATCCCAATCCCATCGATCTCCTTCATAATCCGATCCGTCTCACTCAGCGCCACAATTACCTTCTGATAATGCAAAATATCTTCATAACTCAGCTCTCTTCCTTTGCGGTCTTTTAACCACTTTTGAGCGGGTTGGTAACCTCCAATGTAAAAGTTCCAAGCAACCTCAGGAACGTTGGCGAAATACTGATCTTCGTTGATGTAAACATTACCATCTTTATATTTGGGTTTGCCTACAATATTATCGCCGTCTTCTGGATATTGAGTGATATACTTTTCTACAATGTCACTTTCGAGTAAATGTATTTTTCTTATTTCACCACCAAGCTTTACCAACTTCCAGAAAGTTTCTGCGTCTTTCGGGAAAGGCACTCGTGGGAAATCTATTTTCAAAAACTCTTTGTAAGTTTCTCGATAAGTAGGTGAGTGAAGGACTGCATAAATATAATCGAGAATGTCAATTGGAGCAAAAGTGTCCCTGTATTCTGGGCGAATTTCTTCGTTATTTGCAAAACAAACATTTAACGGTACTTCCTTTTCAGGAACAAAAGTCAAGTTGATGGCTTTGGCGATTTCTGAAACAATTTCCATATTTAGATTGGGAACGCGTTCTGGAGTTTCTAAAATGTTTTGTTGAGAGGTGGAATCGGGGTAGAGGTAGAGGGGAAATGTCAACCCTGCTCCAAATTGACCAGCAGTTCCTGTATAGTTAATATCAGTTATACCTTTACTGATAAAAAATCCAAATAAACCTGTAATCGCTTGTCGAGGAAGCAAAATAGCAAGATTGTTTTTAAGCATATTTTTCATAACAGAGAATCTGTGCCTTTGGACTTTTGTCAAATCATAGTTTATATTTTGAATATCGAATGGTCTATAGTAATATCGTTCATTATTGTCGTTAAACTTTTTAAGGTTAATTAAATTTCGATCATCATGAGTTTTTACACCGCTTGTGTAAATAGGGAAAAGTTTTTCAATTTTGAAACCTTTCTCGTAGTTTTTAATGCCCTTAAAATCTTTTTCAGTAAAGTAATAACTTGGTTCGATTGGATTTAATTCTTGCCAATCGACAGAATTAATATTTTGGTGACTTAAAAAATCATATTTAAAGTCTCTTTTACCATATAAATCATAGTGAAAAACTTTACCTAATTCATTTTTTTTCTTATTTGCGGTTTTAATAAAGAGATTAATTGAAACTCCTTGCATAATATCAAAAACATTTTGATCGGGCGAGCCATCTGGACTTACTTCCTTTTTCTTGGCATTGCCGTGCAAATCCAAAATATAGATTTTGTCAAAACTTTCCAAGAGATGGTTTCGCATCTGGCGATGTGTGATGCCATCAATAAAGCTATTATTAGAAATGTAGGCTAAAACTCCCTCTCCGTTTTTATCGATAAAATGCTGTCCAAAGCGTATGAATTTCACATAATCATCTGATAATGAATTGTAGCTTTTTTCATTTAAATCTTTTTTATAATCAGCTGTCAAACCTTCGATCCATAGCGATTTATTGCTACTGCTTGAACTATACGGCGGATTGCCAATCACAACCATTACTGGAGCATCTCTCTTAATAGCATTTGCTTGATCAGCCTCATCAGACAGCCAAGAACTAAAAAGTGTTTGAGTATCGGGATGTGCTTCTTCCAAACTATTGGTCAGGAAAATTTTAAAACGTTGGTCATCGGTCGGTTTATAGCCAGTTTCAGTGAGCAGCATATCCATTTTTAAATGCGCCATTGCATAACTTGCCATTAATAATTCAAAGCCGTTTAATCTTGGAATTAAATCATTCGTAACGTACTTGCTCCAAATCCCTTGCTGTCCTTCAAACTTTTTATAAATGTGTTTTACCACTTCGGCAAGAAATGTTCCTGTTCCAGTGGCGGGGTCGAGGATTTGAACTTTGTGAACTTCAATTTCGGTTTCAACTTCCTTGATTTTAGAACTCGCACCTTTTCCTACTTGCGTAACCGATTTCTTCTTGATTTTTGTTTTGGAAGTATCCGCCAAACCTTGTGGCAAATTGAATTCGGTTTTCAAAATATCATCAACCGCACGAACAATAAAATTCACAACTGGCTGTGGCGTGTACCAAACTCCTCTCGCTTTTCGCAAGGCTGGATTGTATTCGCCCAGAAATGTTTCGTAAAAGTGAACAACTGGATCTTCTTGTTTGGTGCTTTTCCCGAAATTCTTCATAATTTCCGAAACATCCGTTGCTAGAAATATGCTGACCAATTCGTCCACAATCCACACTAAACGATTGTCTAAATCAAAACCTGCAATATCTTGAAATAGCTTTCTCAGAAAAGGATTCGATTTCGGAATCAGTTCTGCCGCTTCCATTCTAGAAAATGTCGGTAAAGATGGATCGTGATATCTTGCGGCAAACATTCCGTAGGCAATAGTCTGCGAGTAAATATCGGCGAAAGCCAAATTGTCTATGTCGTGAATCAGCATCTGCTGGAATGACAACATTTGAGATTTTAACTGTGATCGAGTTCCAATCTCATCATCATAATTCAGCGATTTCTCAATAATATCCGCCATCAACTTCGCTTTACCTGCCATCATTTGCGCTAGCTTGGTTGGCGATTTTATACTTTGAGTAATCACTTCCGCAAAGTTTTTTATAAGTTGTGAGAAATGTTCAAAGTTTTCGGGAATTGGAACTATAACTCCATTTTCTAATTTTGCAATAGTAATTTTAGTCGTCAGAGTTCCTTCTTTATAAAAGTGGAAATCCATATAATCTGTAAAAATCAGATTGGACAATCCAGATTTGTAACGGTCAAACTGTTCTTTGAGAGTTTTACTGTTTAAATCAACTCCAATATCTTTTGCTTCTATATATCCGAGTGGAATATCTTTTCTTGTCAGCACATAATCGGGAGCTCCACAAGCAACTCTCGCAGGCTCATTGGTAACCAATACATCGGGTAAGATGCCCATCAAAAGATTTTGCAAATCTCCACGATAGGAGTGTTCGCGGGCATTTCCTGTTTGGAATAATATATTTAGTTTTGCGATGTACTGCGAAATGGTCATACTGAAATAGGTAAATTTAGAAACTGCTTTTCTTAATTACTGCAAAAACCTTAATGAAAAACGTCCTCAAAATAATTTCGTTCTACTATCAAAATGCTGTTGAAAATTGTAATTATGATAGTCAAAGATACTTTATTGTAAAGAATAATTTAACATAATTAATTTTTGCATTATGGGGTTTTAAAGTTCAAATGCTTTAAATTGAATTTTTAATTTTATAAAGTAATAATGAAATAATAGTAATACGGTTATTATGGATTCTTTTATGCTGTAGTTATGATTCGCTCAGCAGTATTTGTCAGGAATATAAAGTTTAAAACTTTCAATTAAGTAAATTAATCATTAGATGTCAACAATTAGACATTTTGTTTTGCACTACTATACAATATATTTGTAATTAATTAAAGCGCAGATTATTAATTTGTTAGAAGTTAAAAAGTTTCTTTACTAACTTTATCTCGCAAATTAAAAAATTTAAAATTATGGAAAATCTAAAAGGTCAAGTTGTAATTGTAACAGGAGGCGCGTCAGGAATTGGAGGTGCTTTAACTACAGTACTTCAAAAAAGAGGAGCTTCTGTAATTGCAGTTGATATTAATGAAGAAGCTGGTCAAAATAAAGTAAATGAAAACCCGGATAAAATTGTATTTTTAAACGGAGATGTTTCTAAAGAATCTGTAGCAGAGGAGGCAGTAAAATTAGCCGTTTCAAAATTTGGTAAGCTTACTGGATTGGTTAATAATGCGCATGCGTCTCGACAAAAACCTTTGATGGAATTATCTGCAGACGATTGGTCATTATCATTTGGAACAGGATTTAATGCGACTTTAAATTTTATGAAAGCGGCCTATCCTGAATTAAAAAAGGCGGAAGGCGCTATTGTCAATTTCGGTTCAGGTGCCGCCTTAAATGGTCAAAGTGGTCAGGCAAGTTACGCTGCTGCAAAAGAAGCTATTCGTGGATTGAGTCGGGTAGCAGCAACTGAATGGGGCAAAGATAAAATCAGAGTTAATGTTGTTTGTCCCTTGGCTTTAACCGAAGGAGTAGCAAAGTGGAAAGAAAGTAGTCCAAAACAATATGAAGAAATTGCGGGGCAAATCCCTCTGAATCATTTTGGCGATCCGGAAAAAGATATCGCGCCGATTGTAGCTTTTTTACTAAGCGACGACAGCAAGTATATGACAGGGCAAACATTGATGGCCGATGGTGGCGACATCAAATTAAGATAAATAACATATTTCTGAAAAAATCTGTAGTCATAATAGGAACTGCACGACGATTTTCAGTTAAAAAAAAATAGTATGAAAGATAAGAAAATAGTGATCATAGGAGGCGGATTTGCGGGAATTAATTTGGCAAGAAAGATGGGCGGTAAAAAAGGAGTTCAAGTGACTCTCGTAGACAGAAATAATTATAATTTCTTTCCACCTCTTCTATATCAAGTAGCCACTGGAATGCTCGATGTATCAAGTATTTCTGTTCCCTTTCGTACATTGTTGCGAGGAAAAAGAAATTTGCATTTTCGTCTGGGAG
>JBBSRP010000075.1:0-12509 GCA_038242935.1 Flavobacteriales bacterium | reverse complement strand
TAAGTCAGATTGCAGTTGGGCTGGCAGCAATTCCTTTTTTGAGTTTGATTTATGGCGTGATTAAAGGGAAATATGATTTTAGAGTTATAAAGCAAGCGATATTTTTTGAAGATCTTCCCGATTCTTTTGATGGTTTTACAATTACCCAAATTTCGGATATACACAGTGGAAGTCTTGACAACGAGGAAAAGATTCAATATGCAGTAGATATGATAAACGAGCAAAATACAGATTTGATCGTTTTTACTGGAGATATTGTAAACAGTCTCGCTAGCGAAATGACACCTTGGATAGAAGTTTTTAAAAAGATTCACGATGCGCCTTTCGGCAAATATTCTATATTGGGGAATCATGATTATGGCGAATATATTATTTTTGATACTGAAGCAGAGAAAGTAGAAAACTTTAATGCTATCAAAGGACTACACGAAAAGATAGGTTTTGAGCTGTTGCTAAATGAAAATAGAATACTTACCAAAGGTCAGGATTCTATTGCATTAGTAGGAGTAGAAAACTGGGGACATCGTTTCCGGAAAGCAGGAGATTTGACGGTTGCTTCGGAAGGATTAAATGTTACGGACTTTAAAGTACTCTTGAGCCACGATCCCTCACATTGGGAAATGGAAGTGAAAAAAGATCCTCGCAATTACCAATTAACACTTTCCGGACATACTCATGGTTTCCAATTTGGAATCGAAATTCCTGGGATAATTAAATGGAGTCCAGTGTCTTATGTGTACAAACAATGGGCGGGACTTTACGAGCATTTAGGTCGTTATATTTATGTAAATAGAGGGCTTGGATTTCATGGTTATAGTGGACGAGTAGGAATCTGGCCGGAGATTACTGTAATCAAACTAAAAAAGAAGCAAAAAATATCGTAATTGTGTTAATAATAGTACATTTGTATAACATTTTTGCCCCATTTAATTAATAAATTGCCAACATAAAATAATAAGAGATGTCAAAATTTGGAGAACTTATACAAGCAAAGACCCCAGTTTTAATTGGCTTTTATGCAGACTGGAATGAGCAGTCGGGAGAGATTCATCCTATCATTAGAGATGTGGCTGCTGCACTTGGCGACAAAGCGAGAGTAATAAAGATTGACGTAGACAAGAATCAAGAACTTTCTGATGCACTGCGTATCAAAACACTTCCTACTTTGATGATTTACAAAGATGGACAAATGGTGTGGAGACAATCTTCTGTACTCGACGCAAATTCTATTATTACGATAATGGGAGAATACTTCTAGTCAAGAAGTTGGCACTCATAATTATTATCTTGGAGAAACTGCAAAACTTTCGGCAATGCATATTGTAGGTTTTGGTACGCTTTCTCGCTATCATGAAAGATAATTATACTTCCAGAATCAACACTTTTCAAGACGTTTTGTAGGCATTTCTTCGGAGTTATCGCCTGATCAAAGTCTGCGCTCAAAACATCCCACATAACAATTTTATACCCCTTTTGCAAAACTGCCGTTGCTTGCGCAGGACTAATTTTGCCGTAAGGCGGTCTAAAATATTTCTGTTTTTGATTTACTAAATCACCTATTGCATTTTCGCAGATCTCTATATTATCCAAATAAGTATTTTTTGAACTTCTCCAACCATTAATATGATTATGAGTGTGATTTCCAATTGCATTTCCTAACTCCAGAAGTCTCTGAAAAATTTCTGGCTGCTCTTCAATGTTTTTTCCAATACAAAAAAAGGTCGCTTTAGCATTGTACTGCTGCAACTGCTGCAAAACCCAATCTGTAATCTGTGGGGTCGGGCCATCATCAAAAGTCAGGTACACCACTTTTTCGTTCTGATCCTTACTCCACATATATTTCGAAAAGATTTTCTTAATAATCCAATGTGTCTTTATCCAATAAAACATACTATTAATATAATAAAAAAGGCAGACAATTGATGTCTGCCTTTTCAAATAAATAACTCAAAAACTTCTATTCATTCTTGCGTCCAAAACGTTTAAAACGCTCATTCATTTTATTAAATCGCACTTTCTCTGTATTGTAAAAAGTAGTATCTTGATCTTGTACGACGAGCAGTAAACTACGGTAACGCTCAATATCTGACATAATAGTGATCGCAATAGCATTCTGACTAGACGATGGAAGGTTGGCATAGAATGTAAGTGATTCTTGATACTTCCCAATTAATTTTGTAAGCAAAGCTCTTCCTTTTTCCTCTTCGCCCACAGCATAATATCCAGCTGCAAACGGTTCAAGCATTGTGTAATATCCAAAATAATCTACAGGCATTTCCTTCATTGCAAGATTGATTATATTTTTTGCTTTGTCAATTTTTTCTTCATTGATAAGCTGCTCCATCAGTCTCGCCATATTGGTACGATATGTAATACTGTTTTTGCGTGTTTCAGGATCGTGGTAAATTTTAGTGCTTCCACTATTACCCCAATTCCAATCCATCACAATCTTGTACATTTTCTCACTATCAATCTGTCCCATATCAAGCGGACTTGCAGCTTTTGCAACAGGATTCTTGAGCGGAACAAGTTTGTAAATCATTCCGTCAAGCTGCAAATAATCTTTCATCCACATATAATCATCGTCTCCAAAAGAACCTCCAGTAAAGTAGATAGGACGTTTCCAATCGTTGTTTAGCACAACGTCAAGCATCATAATTCGGTTTTTGTACAATGCAGATCCTTTGATGTCAATATCGATATAAGGAACAATCGAATCGTAATATTGTTCACTTACTACTTTATTCTTAATCACATTTTCCTTGTTTACAGGAATTCGGATTTTATTAGTAGGGAAGAAATGCAGTTTTTGTCCGTTGCGCATTTCCACCATGGTCCGTGGATCGTCACTTTTCAAGAAGTTCATAAATTCGTCAAGACCAATGCGAGCTTCTGTGCGAGGACTAAAAATTGCCGCATCAAGATTATCACCTACATATTGAGAGTGGTCAAAAGATATCGGAAGTCCATCAGCTTCATAAGATTTGGCTTTCATCGAATCGATATACCAATCCGTCATAAACAAACTCGTGTTTACAACTTTTACGTCGGTTCTAAAACCTTCAATCTCCTGTGCATACCATAGTGGGAACGTGTCGTTATCTCCAATCGTGTATAAAATCGCATTCGGTTCACATCCTTGCAAATAGTTTTTGGCTATTGCCAATGCTGTATAACGCCCAGAACGATCGTGATCGTCCCAGTTTTGTGATGCCATCAATACAGGCGCTGCCAAAAGACACACTGCGACTACAACGGGGCCGGCAATCTTTGGTTGAAGGTATTTTTTGATAAAATCGTAAATCGCATAAACGCCAATTCCAATCCAAATTGCAAATACATAAAACGATCCTACAAGTGCATAATCTCGTTCTCGCGGTTCGAAAGGACGCTCGTTTAGATATATCTTCAAGGCAAAACCTGTAAACAGGAATAGTACCAAGAGGACATAAAAGCTCTTCTGATCTTTTTTGGCATGAAAAACTAATCCTATTATTCCTAAGATAAATGGCAAGAAGAAATACCTATTTCGACCTTTATTATTTAGTACATCACTAGGTAAATTGTCTTGAGGGCCCAAATGCATTTCGTCAATAAAGGTTATTCCACTTAACCAATTTCCGTCAAGATTGTCGTATTTTCCTTGAATGTCGTTCTGTCTTCCTGTAAAGTTCCACATCAAATATCTCCAATACATATAGCCAAATTGATATTCAAACATAAATTTGAAATTGTCTACAGTTGTTGGTTTTTCAATGATAAGGTAATCGCCGTAAGTTTTTAGAAATTCTAGATATCCTTGATTGTCAATTTTATCCTGAGCATAAGCAGTTCGAAATTCAGCTACTGTTTTATCAACTTCACTACGCAACTGCGCTACGGCACCACGTAATTCTTCGTCGCTGATATTCTCAACATCAATACCATATTTGCCCAATTCACTCTCATAATCGTAATGAGGATTTATCTGAAACTGCAATGGATTGGTAAAGTTCATATAATTTTCCGCATGATCCGTACTCCACATTCTAGGCAGAATTGTCTTGTGGTAGTCATCGCTATTCTGCTCAGCATCTTTCCAATTATTGGTAATTACATATTTTCCAGTTGTGTAATCACGCTCATAATTCGGCTTCTTATCAAGATAAGGTTTATCTGGATCAAGACCGGCAAACATTTCAGAGAACTGTTTTCCGTAAAATAATGCGTTAGATCCGTACTGCTCACGATTGTAGTAAGCTAAGACTTCCGCCGCATCCGAAGGTTTATTTTCGTTAATCACCACATTCGCATTTGCACGAATAGGAAGCATCAACCAAGTAGAGAATCCGATCAGTATAAATAGGACGCAAAGACAAAGAGTGTTATAGAACGGCAAATTATTTTTGCGAGTATAGTTTAGGAAGTAGTAGAATAGTCCAATCAATATCAGGCCTGCGACGATAGTACCGCTGTTAAACGGCAATCCGAAGGAATTAACCATAAACACTTCACTTTTCCCGAAGAAAGCAAGCGTCCAAGGCAATAGTAATTGGAAAATAAATAATAGAACACCAACCACAACGATATTGGCGATGATAAAATTCTTAGGAGTAATAGTCTGATAATTCTTGAAATAGTACAAAAAACCTATTGCTGGAATTGTCAGCAATGCCATAAAGTGAACGCCAAAAGTAAGACCTACCACCAGTGAAATTAGTAAAAGCCATCTATTTCCTCGAGGCAAATGCATTTCTTGTTCCCAACGAAGTCCAAGCCAGAATAGCAATGCGATCAGGAATGAAGCCATAGCATATACTTCCGCTTCCACAGCATTAAACCAGAAACTGTCCGAAAATGTAAATGCCAGCGATCCCACAAAAGCACTTCCTAAAATAGCAACTTCAGCATTTTGATCTAGTGTTGTAAAGTTTGAAATTATCTTCTTCAGCAAGATTGTTGTCGACCAATACATAAAAAGTATGGTAAATGCGCTCGAAAACACCGACATCATATTTACCATCAAGGCAATTTGAGTGTTTTCTAGAGCAAACATGGCAAAGAAAGCGCCAAGCATTTGATAGAGTGGTGCGCCCGGCGGGTGTCCAACTTCTAGTTTGGCTGCGGTGGAGATATACTCGCCACAATCCCAGAAACTCAGCGTCGGCTCTACTGTTAGAGAGTAGGTAATGAGCGCAATTGCAAATGCAGTCCAGCCTAAAATTGTATTCCACTTCTTGAAGTTAAATGCCATCATATTAAGAGAAAGTATTATTTTTTTATTATGACAAAGAAAATGCTTTTTTATGTAACGAAGTACTAAAAAAAATATTTTCACTTTTTTTCGGTTTTTGTTTGCACCATTGAGAAAATGTTATAAATTTGCACCCGAATCAGAATTGGTCTATGGTGTAATGGTAACACAACTGTTTTTGGTGCAGTCTTTCTAGGTTCGAGTCCTAGTAGACCAACAACACTCTGAAAAAACCCCGTAACTTTATTGTTATGGGGTTTCTCTTTTTAGGATGTTTTCAATTCAAAAATTTTGAATTTTCTCTTCAAGTCCGCGATAAGTTGTAGTTTATTTTCCTTTTTTTCGAATAATTTGGGTGTTGCGTCGGCTGGAAATTTAGTTTTCAAGCTAGAGATTTTGTGTAAGCCGCCGCCGCGCTGTCCACTATATCTTTTCCCGCTTAAAAAAAAGCGAGAAAAGGATGCCGTTCCCATCGCTAACACGGAAGAAGGGTTAGTTGAGGTTTTCTGCTAAATTGACAATCACCAATACTGTCGACTTTACTAGTATTTTTCAAGATTAAAATACAACGTAAAGTGTTGCTTTAAAATCAATTGTAATAATATTTAAAATTTTGAAGGTCAAGACAAATATTTTAATATATTTGTAGTATACAACTTGTATAATACAAACTAAGTATAAATGAAAGATGAAGAAAAATTAAACGAACTACTACTTTCTTGGGAGAATACATACAAGAAAGGACAATTAACGCTATGGATTTTTATCGCACTTCAAGAAGATAAAAAATATGTAGAAGAGATTAAGATTTTTATAGAAACGAAATCCAACGGAACTATTAGTTGTGAAGAACAAAGTCTTTATCGAGCATTACGGAAATACGAATATATAGATGTTCTTGCTCACGAACTTAGAGATGGGAACAAAGGGCCTGAAAGGAAATACTATTATATGACCAAATTAGGACAAGCTCTTTTCAGTCAATTTGTGAATAGGAATATTAAATTATTCTACACAGATGAAATTAAAAATCTTTTAAAATTATAGCATTATGAAAACTATCACACCTTATTTATTGAAATTTGCACTCGCTGCAATCATATTAACCATACTCTTCAGATATTTTTTGAGTTATGGAATAGAACACAGAGTATCAACAATAATAGCTATAGCTGCAATAACTTATGCAGTTTCAATGTTCGTTTCTGGTTTTTACTATGGCAAAAAAGACGGAGAATATTTGCCGATATTTGATATTGGTTTTAGGTTCCATCTTGCTACTTATGTAATTCATAACGGAATAACACTACTGTGGATTGGACTGAATTTTGGATCCAAATACGAAAATTTCAATTTGCCGATTATGATTGCCATTTATTGGGGGGTAATTCTTTTTATACATTTCATATTTTATCTTTATGCGAGAAAAAATTCAATTAACTACCTGGATAAGCAGGATATTTTCGAATAAAATTTAAAGCATCAAGATTGGACTTTACCCACGCAAAGATTTAGTTAGTACAGCAGCACAAAATTCTAAGATATTTGTTATACTGTGCTGACAACACAATGATTCTTATATATTTATCAACGACAAATACTATTTATTCAAATAGTTTATATGTTGCGTCGGCTAGAAATCTCGTTTTCAATTAAGAAATTTTCTGCAAGCCGCCGCCGCGCTGTCCACTATATCTTTTCCCCGCTTAAAAAAGCGAGAAAAGAATGCCGCTCCCATCGCTAACACAAAGGAACGTTCAGTTGAGGATTTGTATTAAAATGAAATAAATGAGGTCAATAGCAAGAGAGATTCATGGTTAGCTCTATGCCATCATTGTAGTTAACGTTAGATTATCATGATCGCTAGCGCGAGCGTCCCGCTCGTGCCGACTATCTAAATAAAGCCCAAAACAGTTTGCTAAATTTAAATCTCCACCTTCAATATCATAAAGAAAATCATATTTTTATATACTAAATTTTAAACTATGAAAAACCTAAATCAAATAGTGACAGCCGTCGTGATAGAATCAATGCGATTTACATCACTAGTGAAGAAGATGAAGATGCAATTTTAGTCGCAAAACAGCAGATTGCAGACGGTAAATTTATAACGCACGAAAATTTGCAAAAAGAGATTAAAATGCTTGCGGAAATAGTTTTAATTAGTACATACAATGAAAACCATCTCCTATAATAGAATAGACGCTACAGAATCTGACTACCTTTATGTCGAGACTTCTCAAATACCAAACTCTGGAAAGGGACTTTTTACTGCTATCGATATTTACAAAGACGAAATGATTGCAGTTTTCACTGGAGAATTACTCAACGATGTTCAGTCAGCAGAACGCGCCGAAAATAGAATTGATAGATATTTTATAATGATGCTAGATGGATCAACACTTGATTCGATGAATTCTGATTGTTTTGCAAAATATGCAAACGATGCAAGTGTAAATTCTAAAACTACTTTTAAAAATAACGCAAAAATCGCTTTCGACGATAATGGACAAGTCGGATTAATTGCGCTTCGTAGAATAAACTCTGGCGAAGAGATATTTTGTGGCTACGGAAAAGCGTATTGGAAAAAATGGTTGAAATTAATTTCAGGATAATTAACTTATAATTTCGCATCTTGCTGTGGTAACTACAAAACCATCAAAATGAGAATCCCAGAAGAAGCAATACCGTTTACTTATCAAGAATCTAAAAGAGTTTTTGAAAAACAAATTTCCACAAAACAAGCAGCAGAAAATATCAACCAAAAACATGGCATCAAAGTTACTTCCGCTTCTGATCACGTTCATTTTTTCAAATACTTAATGACTGGAACTGGATCGTGCAGGTCTTTGAGCAAATTCACTCAGGAGTATTATTTAATCAAAATCA
The DNA here is from genome assembly GCA_038242935.1 of Flavobacteriales bacterium. Classification (GTDB taxonomy): domain Bacteria; phylum Bacteroidota; class Bacteroidia; order Flavobacteriales; family Flavobacteriaceae; genus Flavobacterium. The sequence goes on along the minus strand of JBBSRP010000075.1, from coordinate 4,387 downwards.
AAGAAGATTATGACAATGATCAATTTGAAAAGTCTTCAAATACTTTCAAAAACCTAATCGAGAAATTCGAGAAAGATAGTCCAGGAACAAAAGTTGCGATGCGAAAAATATATGATAAGCATAAAACGCTAGTGTAGAACTCTTGACAAACCAAAAAGTAATCATCAAATGTGTACAGTAAGTTTTATCCCGCATACTTTCAATGGCAATTTCGTCCTGACATCAAATCGGGATGAAGATGCGAGGCGCCCAACTATCGCGCCGATTATTTATGATTTAGAAAATGTTCAGCTCGCATTTCCAAAAGATGAAATTTCTGGCGGTTCGTGGATTGCAATTAATAATAAAAGTAAAATCAATTGCTTGCTTAACGGCGGTATTGGATTTCATAAAAAACAAGAACACCACACGATCAGCAGAGGTACAATTCTTATTGATTTAACCAAATCGGCACTTTCAACTGAAGATTTTTTTCAAGATAAGAAATTGCATAATGTTGAACCTTTTACGATTGTTTCTATTCAGCAGCAACAAGGGAAAGTAATTGATTTGGCAGAAGTTATTTGGGATGGAACTAACAAGCATTTTAGAAGCTTTGACACAAAGCAGCCGCACATATGGTCGTCGGCGCAATTATATTCAGACGAGCAAAAGGAATTGCGCAGAAAGTGGTTTGCAGATTTCATCGCAGACAATCAGTCGACTTTGACAAAAGATAAAGTTATTGGCTTTCATTCTGGCAATCACTCAGAAGATGTTGGAATAAATGTTATTATGCAACGCGGCGACGTTCTAAAAACTGTTAGTATTACTCAAATTACTTCGGAAGATGGTTGTTTAAAAATGAGTTATTCTGATTTGTTGAGAGATATGAAAGTGGAAGTGGTGTTGTAGGTAGAGTGACAAATGGAATGTATCTACTCGATTCTAATGGGGATTTACCCTATGTGAGCGCCAATTTACAAAAATTTAACAGCAAAGAGCGCAAAAAAAGAGAATGATAGACGAATTTATATTTCCATCACGACTACTATAATTCAACATTGCGAGCACAGATTGCGCCCGAGGGTTTAGCCGAACAGACGAAGTAGGTTCGCGCTGTCGTTTGGGAAATGTGCACTTTTCATAAATGTGTTTAAGTCATATTTCTTTTGAGAGATTATAATCAAATTTTCAACAACACCCTCACGTCCAGGCTCCCCCTCCTTCGGAGGGGGTTGGGGGGAGGATTTGCGTTAGGGATTGCAGTGAAATCCTCTTGTTTTTTTCTTTTAAAAAAACATGAGATTGGAACGGAAAGCCCGCCCGAAGGGAACGCCCAAAAAATTCTCATGGTCAATTTTGCAGTTTTCATTTGGAACATTCAAAATATTGTATAAGTTTGCATCCGAAATAGAATTGGTCTATGGTGTAATGGTAACACAACTGTTTTTGGTGCAGTCTTTCTAGGTTCGAGTCCTAGTAGACCAACAAAAAAACTCCTCAGTATATGAGGAGTTTTTTTATGCTTATTTTGAAAAATTTCTTAGATTTTGAAAGTCACCATCGGAATAGAGGTGCGATTTACTAAGTCTTCGCTAATACTTCCGTTAAGCAATCTCGCCATACCAGTCCGACCGTGCGTGCAGATTGCAATAAGATCTGCATTTACACTATGTGCAAAATTCAAAATACCTTTCTCAATATTTGCGTCGTTGTAAATGTATTTTTGGCAGTGTCCCATATCAAAGCGATCAGCAAAATCATTCATCATTTTTTCGGCTACAGCTGTAGTTTTAAAGCTGTTGGGAGTATTGATCATTACCAATTTTATATCTGAACCAAGTAAGTCAGCAAATTTCAATACTTTTTTAAATGGTTCATTAACTTCGTCTGTAAAGTCTGAAGCAAATATCATATTTTTTGTCGCAAAGTGCGCTGTTTCGTTTTTGATAACAAGTACAGGAACTTCAGCAGAACGAACTACCTTTTCTGTATTAGATCCAATAAACATTTCTTTGAATCCACTTGCTCCGTGAGATCCCATAACAATCATATCAATATCATTTTCCTTACTGATAGCTAAAATTCCTTCGAATGCACGTTCAAACTGTACGATATTACTTGCTTTGACCCCCGAAAGGACATCGCTATTTGTAAGATCTTCCACCCTTTGTATCGCCAATCTTTTGTAAAGCATAATTTCGGGAATTTCATTTCCTCGACCTAATGCGTCACTTGTTTGTTGTGGTAACTCGAGCATGTGAAGCAAAACTATTTCGGCGTCGTGCTCCTTTGCTAATTGAACAGCTACTTTTAATGCGTTGGTGGCGTGCTTGGAAAAATCGGTTGGGACTAATATTCTTTTCATAAGTGGTGGGTTTATAAGTTTAATAAATAATTATTTTGTTGGTGTAATATGTAATTTATAAAGGTAGGAAAAATTTAACATTCAGCAATGCTTTTAATTTTACAAAAAAAATCACTACATTTGCACCGTTATTTATTAGAATACTAGATAATGAGGGGACAGTAGTCCCCTCTTTTTATAAAATTATGACATTTAGAGAAAAAGTTTTAAATTTACTAGACGACGCTATAGCTAGCCATCCCTCACTTTTTTTGATTGATCTGACAATAACAGATGCTTTCAAAATCATTGTTGCTATTGATGGAGATAATGGCGTTACATTGCAAGATTGCATCGATATAAGTCGCGCAGTTGAAAACAATTTGGACCGCGAAGAGCAAGATTTTTCGCTAGAAGTTGCTTCGGCAGGTGTTTCTGAGCCTTTAAAGAATGTGCGTCAGTACAAAAAGAATATCGGTCGTACTCTAAAAGTAAAAACTACATCAGAAACTATTGAGGGTAAACTTACCGCAGTAGATGATGATAAAATTACTCTAGAATGGGAGGCGAGAGAGCCGAAGAAGATAGGGAAAGGAAAAGAAACCGTACAGAAAAAGCAAGAAGTGCTTTTTGCTGATATTAAAGAATCAATCGTTATTATAATATTTTAAAAGAAAGAGTTCGCATGGAAAATATAGCATTAATCGAATCATTTTCAGAGTTTAAAGACGACAAGTTAATTGATCGCGTAACACTGATGGCGATTCTAGAAGATGTATTCCGTAATGCATTAAAAAAGAAATACGGATCTGATGAGAATTTTGATATTATCATCAATCCAGATAAGGGAGATATGGAGATTTGGCAGCGAAGAGTAATTGTAGCTGACGATGATTTAGATTTAGACCATCTGGAAATTACATTAACTGATGCTAGAAAGATTGAGAAGGATTTCGAGATTGGCGAAGAGGTTTCAGAGGAAGTAAAATTAATAGATTTAGGTAGAAGAGCAATTTTAGCTTTGCGACAAAATCTAATTTCAAAAATACACGAACATGACAATACAAATCTTTATAAGCAATTTAAAGATTTAATTGGCGATATTTACACCGCCGAAGTACATCATGTAAGACCTAGAGTAGTGATCCTTATTGATGATGAGAATAACGAAATAGTATTGCCGAAGGAAAAACAAATTCCTTCTGATTTTTTTAGAAAAGGAGATAACGTACGTGGAATCATTGAAAGCGTTGAGCTTAAAGGTAATAAACCACAGATCGTTATGTCTCGTACATCAGATATTTTCTTGGAAAAATTGTTTGAACAAGAGATTCCTGAAGTAGCTGACGGACTTATTACCGTAAAAGCGGTGGTTAGAATTCCTGGCGAAAAAGCAAAAGTAGCTGTTGATTCTTATGATGACAGAATTGATCCTGTAGGAGCTTGTGTAGGGATGAAAGGCTCACGTATCCACGGGATTGTTCGAGAGTTAGGTAATGAAAATATCGATGTTATTAATTACACGACAAATACGCAATTGTATATTACAAGAGCGTTGAGTCCTGCAAAAGTATCGTCGATAAAAATTAATGAAGAAACAAAACACGCCGAAGTGTTTTTGCAACTTGAAGAAGTTTCAAAAGCAATAGGTCGCGGTGGTCACAACATCAAGCTGGCTGGTTTGCTAACAGGTTATGAATTAGATGTGATCCGTGAAGGAAGCGTCATTGAAGATGAAGATGTTGAACTATCTGAGTTTTCTGATGAAATAGAAGGGTGGATTATAGAAGAATTCGCCAAAGTTGGGTTGGATACAGCACTAAGCATCCTTAAACATGATGTAGCAGATCTAGTGCAAAGAACCGACCTTGAAGAAGAGACAATTCTCGACGTTATGAGAATTTTGAAAGATGAGCTTGACAATTAAGAGCATGTAGAAAGTACAGCAACACAACAAAAGGTAATAATAAAGGTTTTTTATGTCTGAAGATAGAGTAATAAGAATAAACAAGGTTTTAAGGGAATTCAATATTTCATTAGAAAGAGCCGTGGATTATC
>JBBSRP010000074.1:0-12536 GCA_038242935.1 Flavobacteriales bacterium | reverse complement strand
TTTTTTGAACTTCACGTAAAATTTGAAGAACTTTATAACGATTCACAATTGAAAGTTGATGCGGTTGCAGAAAGAATTCTGACAATCGGCGGAAAGCCACTTCATACGTTTGAAGATTATATTAAACACAATACTCTAACAATAGGAAAAAATATTTCTCAAGACGACAAGGCTGTTCAGCTTATTGTGGATTCATTGTCAGGTCTTCTTAAAATTGAGAGAGAAATTCTTAATAAAACTGACGAAATTGGCGATGAAGGAACAAACAGCATGATGAGTGACTTTATATCCGAACAAGAGAAAACTATTTGGATGATGAATGCATGGCTTGAAGAAAGTCTATAATTCCCCCATTAAAAATTAAAAGCAAAAGCCGAAAATCTGTTTTTCGGCTTTTTTTTGCACTAGAATTATTAAGCTTGATGCTGAGGATGCTCTCATCAAACTTTTCATCCAAAATTTTCATGTAGAATTTATTCTTGATTTATTTTAATTTTCGCTCTTAATTAAAAAAGCTATGACACAATAGGAATTGTCTAATTGTTATAACTTATTTTTGCAAACACAAAGATTATAAATCAACACATTTCTTATGGCAGATTACTATAAACAAATTCTGGAAAATAATATTAAATGGGTAAAGGAGTCGCTGGACAAAGATCCTCATTACTTTCGAGCGTTGGCTACAGGACAGACTCCGCCATTACTGTGGATAGGTTGCTCAGACAGTCGTGTTCCTGCAAACGAAATTATCGGTGCAAAGAATGGTGAAGTGTTCGTCCACAGAAACATTGCAAACATGGTAATACACACGGATATGAATATGCTGAGTGTCTTGGATTATGCAGTAAATGTGCTAAACGTGAAACACGTAATTATCGTAGGACACTATGGATGTGGAGGCATTAAAGCAGCAATGAAAAACGACTCGATTGGTATTATTGACAACTGGATTAGACATATAAAAAATGTGTACCGTTTGCATAAAGATTATTTGGATTCGATCGTAAATGAAACTGCGCGCTTTAATGCATTTGTAGAAGTAAACGTGAAAGAACAAGTTTTTGATCTTGCTAGGACATCAATTGTGCAATCCGCATGGAAGAACGGTCAGGATATTACTTTACATGGTTGGGTTTATGGGCTTAATTCAGGAATTGTAACAGATCTAGATGTAAATCTTACAAGTGAAAAAAATTTAGATGATGTTTACCAATTAAAATTTTAGAATTCACTTTCAGAGTTTTCATTAAAAGTAGAAGGAAGTAATTGCGGGATAAATTTGATAAGGATTGGAAGCAATAAACTTCCACCCGGCAATAAGAAAATAGCTAACGACGGAATAGTTTTACAAATCGCCAAAAGTTGCTTTCTTACTTTCTTCTTCTCTTTTGGGTCTAAATCTTTATATACAGATTTTGTCAAAAGCGCCACCAGTTCTCCGCTATTAGAAATCTCCTTTGTCAATCTCTTTTTATTCCTGCTTATTAACGTAATCACATTCAATGACATCTGATCGTAAAAATGTCTTACTGGATTTGAATAATTAAAATAAGGAATAGATTTCTTATTCAATAGGATAAAACTAGAAGTTTCAGAGAGACTGTGCGTTACAAAATCATCGTTAACATCCAGAATTTTTGCAATAGCGTACAAAAAATATTCTTCTTGGTTATCAACTGCACCATCGTTCCACAACGCCATACCTGCTAGATCTATAAAATAATAATGCTCTAGATCATTGGTGAAATAACCCAAATCCATCACATCAAGATCACTAATTTTCGATATGTCAGAAAATTTATTATAACGAACAGAAGCTTCAAATAATTTTACGAGTAAATCATCGTAAGGAGTTTTCTGCGGCTTTACTTTTAGCGCAAGCGTAACAATACTTACAACAACTTCTTCGGTTTTTTTAATATATTTCGCGGGTAAGTTTCCTTTTTTTAGAAATTTTAAAAAAGCAAGCACGTCTATAAACAGAAGCGCATTTGTGATAATATGCGAAAAGTTTCTGCTTACAATATCTTCATTTGTTTGGACTCGTCGATCAATAATTTCTTCAAGACTAGCTGTAAGCTTCGTTGCGGGCAGCATTTTCTTAAAAAAGTTTGGATTTTCCGGATACATTTCTTGATAAAACTGAATTACATCAGTAAGAAATAAATCTTTCGAACTTTCTCCCTTTACCATTCTATGTAATTCATACAAAACATCTAGTAGAGCAACCTTGGAAATTTCGTCCTTAAGCCATCTGTTTGTATGAATAGGAGTTCCCGATAGAAATGAAATTATATGTCCATAAATAAAACCCGTTCTTCTGGTGAGGTTATAAAACACCTCCGAAGAAACGGGTTTTGCTATAATATGCTGTTGGCGAATCGAAAAATATTTTTCGATCCAGCCAGTAGTTGATGGATTAATTATTTGCTGCATTTATGACGCAAATCTATACATTTTTTAAAAAATTATCCATTGTATAATATTATTTTATAATTGCTGCACACGCCGCTCTTCCGCCAGCATCTCCTGTAGGTTGCGTTACAAAATCATCTGCTCCTTCATGAACAATTATCGACTTCCCTAAAATATTTTTCTTCTCATCGTCACATCCTATGCACCATTCATCAGTGGTCATAGTAATATTTCCATTGCCCGAAGCGTCAACTGTAAAGTTGCCAATATCTCCTTTATGATATGTGGATGTTCCCCATTTTCCATGATTTTCAAAAGTAGGATTCCAATGTCCTCCTGCAGATGATGCATCCGCTGCTGAGCAATCTCCTTTTTCATGAATATGAATAGCATGAACGCCGGGTTGAAGGCCTTTAATAGTAGCTTTAAAAGTTACTTCACCGTCCTTTTCCATAAAGGTCGCAGTTCCGCTAGCATTACTGCCGCTCTTTGCTTCAAGTTTGAGTGTTACCTTTTTACCTGCTACGTTATTGTCTGTTTTAGTTTTACAAGCAGTCATTAATAAAGCCGCTGCAAAACATCCAAGTAGTACTTTTTTCATAATGTTTTTACTCAAAGATAGAAAAAAGAGACGCTTCTTAAAATTTCTAGCAAAAAATTTTTCAATTCTTAACATTATATAGTAATTTTAGTCTTAATAATTTTTTTTACGCTTTAGCGGAAAGAATATTGCTCAATAGATTTTCGAGTAAAAAAAGTCGGTAGATCTTTGTACATTGTAGAGAAAGAAGCGAATCCAACTCTGGCTGAAGCTATAAGGTTTAAAGAAATTTTTAAATATTATCCAAATATTACAAAAAAAAATCAAGTACTAAAGTTTCTAATAATGAATGCGTTATAAAAAATTTTAGTTAATTTTATAAAATTAAGATGTAATGCTGTAAGAATTTGGGACTTAAATTGAGATAAATTTGAACTGTAACCAATTATAAACTATTAATTACTAAAAAAACACATTATTATGGGAAATTTACTTTACACTATCGCAGTTATTCTGATTATTATTTGGGCCTTAGGATTCTTTGGAGTTTTAGGAGCTGGAATTGCAGGAAGTAGCTTGATTCACATCTTATTAGTGATCGCAATTGTTGTAATATTACTTAGAGTGATTCAAGGAAGAAAACCTCTATAATTAAAAGCATAAATTTCGAGAATGTTATATTTTCAATTTAATAAAAAACCCGCTAATTTAGCGGGTTTTTGCTTAATATAAATTTTGTGTAAAACTCTAATAACAGTATTTGTTTTCTGCAATTACTTGAGCAGCAATTGTCTCTCTCAGTTCTGCCACATTAGGAAGATTTTGATATTTGGTATACCTTCTTAAGCCCATGAGCATCATACGCTGCATATCACCTTCAGCAAAAGATGCAATACTTTCTTTTGTTTTAGATGTTATTATGTCAACAGCATTGTATAGATACAACTGCGCCATAGCGATCTGACCTTTAATTTCTTCTGTAGATTTTGATTTAGATAATTTTTCAGTTCTAAGAACAACAGATTCAGCCATATATATTTCGATAAGAATATCAGAAACTGCCATCAATGTCTGCTGATGAGATTCTAATTCAGTGCCATATTTCTGCACAGCACTACCAGCAACCATCAAGAATACTTTTTTCAGATTCTCAACAATAGCTTTCTCTTCAGACATAATTTCAGAGTAATCAGGTGTGTTAAAATCTGGGATTCCCATTAAGTCTTCTTGTACCTGCGATGCAGGCCCTAAAAGATCTACTTGTCCTTTCATAGCTTTCTTGACCAGCATTCCTACGGCAAGCATCCTGTTTATTTCGTTTGTACCTTCATAGATTCTAGCAATTCTGGCATCTCGCCAAGCACTTTCCATCGGAGTATCTTCAGAGAATCCCATTCCACCAAGAATCTGAATTCCTTCATCGGCACAATGCTGAATATCCTCAGAAACTGCTACTTTAAGAATAGAACATTCGATAGCAAATTCTTCTACACCCTTCAGTTCAGCTTCCTGATGGGTATTTCCTTCTGCAACTCTAGCCTGAATTCTATCCTCTATTGCTTTCGCCGCTCTGTAACAAGCACTTTCTCCCGTATAACAATTTGTGGCCATCTCGGCGATTTTTGCTCTGATAGCACCAAAACTTGAGATAGGAACTTCAAATTGGATTCTCTCGTTGGCATACTGTACCGCATTTGTTATTACGCGCCTTTGCGCGTCAAGACAGGCTGCAGCTAGTTTAATTCGACCTACGTTTAATGCGTTCATCGCAATTTTGAAACCGTTTCCTCTTTCAGAAAGCATATTTTCTATTGGAACTTTCGTGTCATTAAAAAATACCTGACGAGTAGAGGAGGATCTAATTCCAAGCTTATGCTCTTCGGGATTCATAGAGATTCCATTTGCTTCATCGTTTTCTACGATAAATCCTGTAATATTTTTATCTTCTCCAATTCTAGCAAAAACTATAAATACATTACAAAAACCTGCATTGGAAATCCACATTTTCTGTCCGGTAATGCTGTAATACTTTCCATCTTCAGAAAGAACTGCTTTTGTTTTTCCCGAATTTGCATCAGATCCAGCGCCCGGCTCAGTTAAGCAGTAAGCTCCAAACCATTCTCCTGTTGCCAATTTAGGAACATATTTTTGTTTCTGTTCTTCTGTCCCGTATAAGGTAATTGGCATCGTTCCAATTCCAGTATGTGCTCCAAAGGCTGTAGAAAATGATCCTGTAGCGCCCGAAATATAATCGCAAACAAGCATTGTAGAAACAAAACTCATTCCCAATCCACCATATTCTGTAGGAACTGCAACTCCTAATAATCCTAAATCTCCTGCTTTGCGCATACATTCCTCTGTAAGTGCAAAATCTCTATTCTCAAATCTATTCTTATTTGGCCAAATTTCTTTGTCTACAAACTCTTTGACCATATCTCGCATCATTAATTGCTCTTCGGAGAAATCCTCTGGAGTAAAAATGTCTGCACTATCAGTTTGTTTTACAATAAACTGTCCTCCTCTTGTAATGTCTTTTGCTGCTTCTGCCATTTTAATATCTTTTTAATTTTTTTATAATGTTTCCTTGTCGAACTTGAATTGAGATGAAATTTAAAAAACCTCATAAATACCTGCAGCTCCTTGTCCAGTACCCACACACATCGTAACCATTCCGTATTTATTTCCTCGACGTTTCATTTCATCAAATAATTGAACAGAAAGTTTCGCTCCTGTGCAACCGAGAGGATGTCCGAGTGCAATAGCTCCACCATTTACATTGACGATTTCTTGATTCATGTCTAGTTCGCGCATTACCGCTAATGACTGTGAAGCAAAAGCCTCATTAAGTTCTATTAATTCAATATCTTTTAGTGACATTCCAGTCTGTTTTAATACCTTCGGAATAGCCGCAACCGGCCCCATTCCCATAATTCTTGGCTCAACACCTGCGGCAGAAAAACCTACAAGTCTTGCGATTGGCTCAAGATTTAATTCTTTCATCATTTCTTCGGACATAACCATTACAAACGCGGCACCATCACTCATCTGAGATGAAGTACCTGCGGTTACAGATCCATTTGCTGCAAAAACGGGACGTAATTTAGCCAAAGCTGCCAGAGAAGTATCTGCTCGTGGCCCCTCGTCTTTTGTTACTATATATGATTTGTCAGCCTTTTTTCCGTTTTCGTCAACGTAGGTTTGGTTAATAGTAATTGGAACAATCTGATTGTCAAATTTTCCTTCTGCCTGCGCTTTCAATGCTTTCTGATGTGAGTTGAAAGCAAATAAATCTTGGTCTTCACGAGTAACATTAAATTGATTGGCAACTGCTTCAGCAGTAAGTCCCATTCCCCAGTAATAATCTTCATTTCCAGCTTTTGCCATAGCATAATCTGGAGTAGGGCGGTAGCCACCCATTGGAATAAAACTCATACTCTCAGCGCCACCAGCAATAATACAATCTGCCATTCCAGACTGAATTTTCGCCGTTGCTATCGCAATTGTTTCAATTCCCGAAGCACAGTAACGATTGACAGTAACTCCCGGAACGTCTTCTATTTTAAGCCCCATTAACGAAATTAATCTTGCCATATTAAGACCTTGCTCAGCTTCTGGCATTGCATTTCCGACCATAACATCGTCAATACGTTTTTTATCGAAATCTGGCATTTCATTCATTATATACTGAATTGTTTCTGCTGCCAGTTCATCCGGTCTTTTAAATCTAAAGACTCCTTTTGGCGCTTTTCCAACTGCAGTTCTGTATGCTTTAACTATATAGGCTGTTTTCATGTTTTTTAAATTTATTTTTTTTTATTGTATACTGTATTGTTGTATAATGTATTTCTGTATATTGTATTGTTGTATAGTGTGTTGCTATATGTTAGTATTTACAATTTTTTGTCTAATGATGATTTAAGTTTGATAATCATATTCTGAATGTGTTGAACCTCTGATTCAAGAAAATTAAAATCGTCCTCATTTATAAAAGTTAGGTTCTTACAGATAATTAATTGTGTTTCAAACTCAAACGCGGAACCTAAAGAAATCCCCAAGAAGTTATTAAAATCCTTATCAGTATTTCTTCCACAACCTTCAGCTATATTAGAAGGTATTGAAACTGCGCAACGTCGTAATTGGGACGTTAATCCATAAATTTCTTCTTTAGGAAAAGTTTGCGACTTCAAGTACGTATTCATAACAAGTTCAATTGCTTTTTGCCAAACTTTCAACTCTTTAAAATAATTCATAATCGTCATTTAGCATTAAACATTTCTACAATCTATAGTATACAATTTTACATTATACAGTATACATTCTTACAATATCCAGTATACATTCTTACAATATACAATATACATTCTTACAGTATACATTCTAACAATTCTACATTAATTCCTTAGTGGTTTTCCTGTTTTCAACATATGTTGGATACGTTCCAATGTTTTCTTTTCTGTCGATAAAGAAAGGAATGCTTCGCGCTCTAAATCCAGAAGATATTGCTCTGTTACCAATGTTGGTTCAGACAAATCTCCACCTGCCATAACGTATGCTAGTTTGTTTGCGATTTTCTTATCGTGCTCTGATATATAGTTTCCTACTTGCATACTATCTGTTCCTACCAAGAACATTCCCAATGCTTCTTTTCCTAAAACACGCACGTCTTTTCTGAGAATCGGCTGAGTATATCCAGCTTCTGCCATAACAAGTGCATGTTTCTTAGCTTCAGCAATCTGTCTGTCTTTATTGACAACTACAATGTCTTTACCGTGTTGCAAAACACCGTTTTCAAATCCTTCATAAGCAGAAGTCGAAACTTTTGCCATTGCTACTGTCAAGAAGTAATCTTGTAGAATATTTAATTCCACATCATTTTTCTTAAACATATCAGATGCTCTCAATGCCATCTCTTTTGATCCACCACCACCTGGAATTACGCCAACTCCAAACTCTACAAGTCCAATATATGTTTCGGCTGCAGCTACAACTTTATCGGCGTGCATACTCATTTCGCAACCACCACCAAGAGTCATTCCGTGAGGAGCTACAACTACTGGAATTCCAGAATAACGCACTCTCATCATTGTATCTTGGAACATTTTGATTGCCATATTAAGTTCGTCGTAGTCCTGCTCAACAGCCATCATAAAGATCATCCCGATATTTGCACCCACAGAGAAGTTTGCTGCTTGATTTCCTATTACAAGTCCGCTGTATTCTTTTTCGGCAAGATCAATTGCTTTATTAATTGCTTGTAAAACATCGCCACCAATAGTATTCATTTTCGATTGAAACTCTAAGTTTAGAATTCCATCACCAAGATCTTCGATGATTGCTCCACTATTACTCCAAACTTTTTTGCTTTCGCGAATATTATTTAGAATGATAAATGAATCTTGTCCAGGTACTTTTTTCTGAGTTTTTGTTTCAATGTCGTAATAACATGTTGCGCCTTCTTTTACGGTGTAAAAAGTTTTGTTGCCACTTTCCAACATATCCAAAACCCATTGTGCGGGTTTCTGATTTGTATCTTTCATCAACTCGATTCCTTTTTCGACACCAACGGCATCCCAAATTTCGAATGGACCATTTTCCCAGCCGAAGCCAGCTTTCATCGCGTCGTCAATTTTGTATAATTCGTCGGTGATTTCCGGAACTCTATTAGACACATAAGCAAAAAGTCCTGAGAAGCTCTTTCTGTAAAATTCTCCAGCTTTGTCTGTTCCTTTGATTAAAACCTTAAAACGATCAATTGGTTTATCAATAGTTTTTGTCAGCTCAAGCGTTGCGAAATTTGCTTTTTTTGCGTCTCTATATTCTAAAGTATCAAGATCTAATGTGCGTATTTCTTTTCCTTCTTTTTTATAAAATCCTTGACCTGTTTTACTTCCAAGCCACTTATTTTTAAGCATCGTATTGACAAAGTCAGGAAGCATAAATGAATCATGCGCTTCATCTTCCTTCGAATTTTCATAAATTCCGTTTGCAACGTGCGCCAATGTATCGAGACCTACAACATCTACTGTTCTGAAAGTGGCAGATTTAGGTCTACCAATTACTGGACCTGTCAATTTATCTACTTCTTCAACCGTAAGATTCATCTCCTTCACCAAGTGAAAAAGACTCTGAATTCCATAAATTCCAATTCTATTTCCAATAAAAGCCGGAGTATCTTTGGCAACGACCGAAGTTTTTCCTAAAAATTTCTCTCCATAATTACTCAAGAAATCAATTACTTCTGGTAAAGTTTTAGGTCCAGGAATTATTTCAAAAAGCTTTAAGTATCGCGCAGGATTAAAAAAGTGTGTTCCGCAGAAATGTTTTTGGAAATCTTCGCTGCGACCTTCACTCATAAAGTGGATTGGAATTCCAGATGTATTTGATGTAATCAGCGTTCCTTGTTTCCTATATTTTTCGATTTCAGTAAAAACTTGCTGTTTTATGTCGAGTCTTTCTACGACAACTTCGATAATCCAATCTACATCTGCAATTTTCTTTAAATCATCGGTAGTATTTCCCGTTGTAATTCTTTGTGCAAATTTAGGAAGGTATATCGGCGATGGGCTTGATTTTAAAGCAGTTGCCAAATGTTCGTTTACAATCCTGTTACGCACCGCTTTGGATTCCATCGTAAGTCCTTTCTTTTGTTCTGCTTCAGTAAGTTCTTTTGGAAGAATATCTAGAAGAAGAACATCAAGACCGATATTTGCAAAATGACAAGCGATACCAGATCCCATAATTCCCGATCCTATAACAGCTACTTTTTTTATAATGCGTTTCATGCTTTTACTTTTTATTTATTATCTGAATTAAAAAATATATTTTTTCCGGCAATCATTTCATTTATGGTTTCTGAAACTTCTATAAAATGATCCAGCTTCTCTTTGTCTATATGTTGTTTTATAGTTTCATTAAATTTCAAAACCGTGTTTTTTGATAGCTCTCGTTTTTCTTTACCAAATTCTGTGAGATAGATTAAAACGCCTCGACCGTCGTTAGGATTTTTCTTGCGGATAATCAACCCTTTTTCCTCAAGTGATTTTAATGTCCTTGTAAGGCTTGTTGCTTCCATTCCCATTTTTGGACCTAGAGTGGTGGAGGGCGTGCCTCCTTCTTTATCTATACTTAAAAGTGCAAAGCCGATTGCCATACTAGCACCATACTTTGCAGCTTCTTCATTGTACATTCTCGCTACAGATTGCCAAGTAGCGCGAAGTATATAATCTAATGTTTTGTCTTTCATGTGTTGATGTTGCAAACCAAATATACAAAAAAATACTATGCACGCATAATAGAAGAGTTTTAATTTAGTTATTAAACAAAAAAAAACTCTTCAAATGAATGAAGAGTTTGTGTATAATGGCAAATATTAAGATTTCGGATAAATTTTATCATATAGAGTTTGATAACGCTCCTTTACAACTTTTCTTTTCAACTTCATAGTAGGAGTTAAATGTCCGTCCTCAACTGACCATATTTCTGATGTAAGTTCAAAGCGTTTAATTTGTTCCCAATGACCAAATTTCTTATTAAGCTCGTCAATCTCTTCTTGGATTCTGGCAATCACTTCGGGATTTTCGGCAATTTCTTTCATTGAATCTCCAACTTTTATTCCCTTGATTTTTGCCCATTCTTTTACAAAAGAAAAATTAGGCTGGATAAGTGCTGCTGGCATTTTTTCGCCATCTCCAATTACCATAATTTGTTCGATAAAGCGAGATTGTTTCATATCATTTTCAAGAATCTGCGGAGCGATATATTTTCCGCCAGAGGTTTTAAACATTTCTTTCTTGCGATCTGTAATTTTAAGGAAACCGTCAGAATCAACTTCACCGATATCTCCTGTGTGGAAGAAACCGTTGACAATTGCCTCTCTAGTTTTCTCTTCGTCCTTATAATACCCTATCATTACGTTAGGTCCTTTGCATAAGATTTCACCATCTTCGGCAATTTTTACGGTGACATTATCAATTACTTTACCAACAGTACCAATCTTAAAACCGCGGTCTCTCGTATCATTTACTGCAATCACCGGCGAAGTTTCGGTAAGACCATATCCTTCCATAACTGGTATTTCTGCTGCTGCAAATAATCTAACTAGGCGGGGCTGCATCGCGGCACTTCCAGAAACCATAATGTCAAGATTACCTCCCAATCCTTCTTTCCATTTACTGAAAATCAATTTTCTCGCTAACGATAATTTTGTTTCATACCACCATCCATTTGCGCCATAAGGTTCAAATTTTGATCCTACATCGATTGCCCAGAAAAATAAACCTTTTTTAATTCCTGTAAGAGCAGCACCTTTGGCGTGAATTTTATCATAGACTTTTTCTAGTAATCGCGGTACAACGGTCATTACATTCGGTTTTACTTCCTTAATATTATCTCCAAGCTTGTCTATAGATTCGGCAAAGTTTATAGAAACTCCATAAAATTGATAGATATAAACGACCATACGTTCAAAAATATGGCAGATCGGTAAGAAGCTTAAAGCCACAGTTTTTCCTGCGTTAAACGGAATACGTTTTTCGCAATCAAGCACATTCGAAACAATATTCTGATGAGAAAGCATTACACCTTTGGGTCTTCCGGTTGTTCCAGAAGTATAAATAATTGTTGCCAAATGTTCTGTACGCACATTATTTTTGCGTTCTTCCACTTCCGGTTGATTGCTTTTGTCTTTGCCCAATTCAAAAACTTTGTCCCAATTTTCACATCCAATTACCTCTTCAAAAGAAAAGATGGCTTTGATGTTTGGTAAATTCTGTTTTACAGACGAAAGTTTGTCAAAAATTTCTTGATCAGAAACAAAAACATAATTCGCTTCGGAATGATTTAATATATACTCATAATCGGTTTCTGAAATAGTAGGGTAGACTGGTACGTTTTGAGCACCAAGTTGTAATATTCCAATATCGAGAATGTGCCATTCCGTTCTGTTGTTTGATGAAATTACGGCAATCTTTTCGTTGACACCAATGCCCATTCTGAGAAGTCCTCGCGAAACAGTATTGGCTTGGTCCACATATTCCTGAGTAGAGGTTTTGATCCAGCTACCATTTTTTTTAGTAACCAACGAATCTGGAATACTGTAATTTTGCAATTGATGATAAGGTAAATCAAATAATCTTGTAATTCCGTTCATTATTGAGGTGTGGTTAGATTAGTATTCTACTGCAAATTAATTAATATATAATTCTCTTACAATAATTAACAGCCATAGTTTGTTATAAAAATGTAATTTTGCCCAAAAAATAATTTAATTACGAATGCAAACTGGCTTCAGATCAAATCTTTTAGTACGGCTCGGTGAATATAAAGCACTTTTTTTTAGAATAGGACTTGCTTATGTTTTCTACTTTATAGCAAGAGTATTATTCTATCTTTATAATAGAGGTTTAATTCAGGTTTCCGGAACAGCCGAGTTTTTAAAGCTTGCCTACTACGGAATCGCTTTTGATACTGCTGCAATCCTATATGTAAATCTTATTTTTATTTTACTTTCTATTCTTCCGCTTACGATTAATAGTCGTAAAGGATATCAAAAATTCCTCTTTTATCTTTATTTCATTAC
>JBBSRP010000073.1:0-12689 GCA_038242935.1 Flavobacteriales bacterium | reverse complement strand
TGGCTGCGCAAGAAGCAATGCAGAAAGAGTACGATAAGAAATATGGTTCTGTAAAAAAAGCAAAGGCTGCTTACTTCCAAAAAGAGCAAAAAACGGCTATGAAAAGTGAGTCAGGATTGCAATGTAAATTCACGCATAAGGCAAAAGGAGCTGCTACCGCAAAAGATACCGACGTCCAAATTAATTACGCAGGATATCTTGCAGACGGAAGCTTATTTGACAGCAGTTTTCCAGACGTGAATAAAACTTATGGCAAATATGACGAAGCGCGTATGCAAGGAAACGGATATGCACCATTCCCATTTAAAAAAGGTCAGGCTGGCGGATTGATTCCAGGTTTTCTTGAAGCTGCAAATATGATGAATGTTGGAGATAAAATGATTGCTTTTATCCCAGCAGCTTTAGGATATGGGGAAAAAGGCGCAGGAAATGTAATTCCACCAAACTCTGATATTATCTTCGAAATTGAAATGGTTGCTAAATAATCTTAGCATCCTTTATAACAAAAAGGGATTGACAATTGTCAATCCCTTTTTTTATACTTTATGGTTTCGTGATTATTTCTTCTTAGGAAATTTAAAATCAAATTCATCTTGAGCGTTAAAAGTAGCTCCAAGCTCAAGTTTCGTTACGATATTATATTCTGAGTGAAGTACAATCCAATTGTCTTCGTTAAAGTGAGTGTCAGTTACATCGTAGTTTTCAACTTCCCAACCTTTGATGCCTTTAGCCTCTTGTTGTTGCTTTACATCTTTTGGCGAAAGCCCAATTACTTTAAGATCATTAAGAGTCGCATCTTCGTTTGACGTGATGATGAATCCTAATCTAAAGTCTTCGTCAGCATAAAAAGACAAGCGACATTTCTCTTTGTTGTAAGCATAAATTGTATTTTCTTCTTCATCTTGAAACTTTTTGTCAGGTTGTCCCAACAGTGCTTCAACATCTGCTTGCTTCATTCCGAAGACAAGTTTATCAATACCAAATTTTGGAGTTATTTTCATTTTAATTTATTTTTTAATATTCAAAAGTACCGTATTGGCTACTGATTGTAAGTTTTTTTGTTTCTGATGCCTCTACTCTACCCACAATTTGAGCGTCGATTCCGAAAGATTCAGAAATTGCAATTATATCTGCTGCAACATTTTCAGGAACGTAAATTTCCATCCTGTGACCACAGTTAAAAACCTGATACATTTCTTTCCAATCTGTTTGAGATTGTTCTTGTATCGTTTTAAATAAAGGTGGTACTTCAAACATATTATCTTTTATAATATGTAGATTATCGATGAAATGTAAAATTTTAGTTTGTGCTCCTCCACTACAATGCACCATTCCGTGAATGTTTTTTGCATCGTATTTAGAAAGAATTTTTTTGATGACAGGCGCATAAGTACGAGTTGGTGAAAGCACTAATTTTCCAGCATCAATTGGAGAATTCTCTACTGAATCTGTAAGTTTAAGACCTCCAGAATACACTAAATCTTCGGGTACTGCAGCATCGTAACTTTCAGGATATTTTGTAGCAAGGTATTTAGAAAAAACATCGTGTCTTGCCGAAGTAAGACCGTTGCTTCCCATCCCGCCGTTATATGATTTCTCATAATTTGCTTGGCCAAAAGAAGCCAAACCAACTATCACATCTCCAGCTTTAATATTTGCGTTGTCAATAACATCACTGCGTTTCATACGAGCTGTCACTGTCGAATCTACAATAATTGTACGCACAACATCACCTACATCTGCAGTCTCGCCGCCTGTTGAATGAATCGTTACACCAAAACCTTTAAGATCTCCAATAAGTTCTTCGGTTCCGGTAATGATAGCAGAAATTACTTCGCCAGGAATAAGATTTTTGTTGCGTCCAATTGTTGAAGAAAGTAGAATATTATCTGTTGCACCTACGCACAACAAATCGTCAATATTCATTATAAGTGCATCTTGAGCAATCCCTTTCCACACAGAAATATCCGAAGTTTCTTTCCAATACATATAGGCAAGAGAGGATTTTGTTCCTGCTCCGTCCGCGTGCATAATCAAGCAGTATTCGGGATCGTTAGTAAGGTAATCCGGAATAATTTTGCAAAATGCAGATGGAAATAAACCTTTATCAATATTTTTTATCGCCTGATGTACATCTTCTTTAGATGCCGAAACACCTCTTTGGGCGTATCTCTTACTTAAATCTGAGCTCATTAATTTGCGTGTTGTTGTTGGTGCAAAGATAGAATTATTGCCGCAATTATCAGAATTCTAAGCCGAGTAAAACAGTAGAAATTTACTTTGCTAAAATCTTAATTTCTACTCTTCTGTTTGCATTGGCTTCTTCTTCTGATTTTTCGGGAACTGCAAAAACTGGTTTCGAGCTGCCGTATCCTCTATATTGAAGACGCGAACGATGGATTTTGTTTCGAATAAGAAAATTGTAAATGGCTTTTGCTCTTGCTGATGACACATTGCCAACATCAGTATTAACCTGACAGCAGATATGACCTTGGATTTCAATCTTTATTGTTGGATTTTCCTCAAGTACACATTGCAGATCGTATAAAGTCTTTTCTGATCCGGAACGAATACGCGCCGAATTATTATAGAAGAAAATATTTTTAAGATGGATATTTTCTCCAACTTCTAATTTCAGCATTTTCGATGAAAATGAATCTTCTTCTTTTTTATCATCGGTTTCATTTCTGACAAAGCTTATTGTAACCTTTCTATTTTCAGCTTGGGTTTTACTTTGCGGAAAATCTTTTCCAAAACCAATTCCTTCAAAAAAAGAATCTGTTTTTATATTTTTTTGTTTTAGAAAATCATAAACTGCATCTACTCTTGCATACGAAAGACTGTCATTATAAGTTTTATCTCCTTTCCAATCGCAGTAACCGTAGATTTTTGTGATGCGAAGTTTAGGATCTGAAAAGACAGATTTAAGTTGCTCTTGCGCAATTGGAGTAAGATCAGATTTGTCAAAGTTAAAGAATACCGTTACTTGTCGCTGTGCTGCGGCCGAAAGTGAGAACAACAATATGAATATAACGAGTCTCATTATTTCTTCATTTATTAATTTTCCGTAATCAAAATCTCTACTCTTCTATTAGCTGCTCTCTGTAATTCGTCTTTTTCTGGAAGTGGAAAAATTGGTTGTGTCGATCCAAATCCTTGGTAACTCAATCTACTTTTGGAAATTTTGTATTGAACCAAGAAACTATAAATCGCTTTTGCACGCTGTGTAGACAAGTTAAATCTATCATTTGTCATACAGCATAAATGTCCTTGAATATCAATTTTAAGTTCTGGATTGCTTTCCATTACAATCAAAAGTTCAAATAATTTCGATCTTGAATCTTTGGTAATCGCGAAAGTGTTTATTTGAAATTCTAAATTTTCTAATGTCAGCTTTTCTCCGACTTTTGCCTCGTTTACACGTTCCATAAATAATGTATCAAGAACAAATCTCGAAGTTGTATTGTCTGGATTTCGGATAACGACATCTTTTGGATAAGAAATTTTCTTTGGCACTTCTACTTTTGCAGCAGCAATTCCCAGAATCTCATCTTCTTTATGTAAATCTTTTTCATCTAAATAAAACAAAGAGACTTTTCTATTCTCCGCCTTAATTTGCGAAAATTGATGAAGTTTTCCAAAACTTCTCGTTTTGAAATCTTCTCTAAATTTAATTTTACCACCAATACTTCTCTCTACAAACTCTATTCGCTTTTTTGCTAGAGTGTCATTATAACCAATACTTCCATCTTCGTCACAAAAGCCGTAGACCCCAACAACTTTAGATTTCTGATGCTCGTCTACAAATCGTTGTAAGCGTAATTGTTCTGTTTTATTTAATTCGTATTTGTCACTTGCAAAGAAGACAGAGAATTGTTCCTGTGCGTGTAGTTGCACAGAAAAAACGAAAAATAGAATGGCCAAAAAAGTCTTCTTCATATACTTGTAAAGTTAGTATAAACAAATCTACAATTAAAACCTCAAAACTGCACTTAATAAAAAAAGCGCTCAATTTGTAGTTGAGCGCTTTCAGTTGGTAAACTAAAAAGTTTATTTTGTGAAAAGTAGTTCGCGGTATTTGGTCATTGTCCAAATTTCGTCATCTACCAATAATTCTAATTTATCACAATGCTTTCTAATAATATCAAAATATGGTTTTACCAAGTCACAGTAAAGCTCAGCCATTTCTTGCGGATCGTCAAGTTTGTTAGCTTTCTTTCTAGCTTCGGTCATTTCTTCTACTTTTGAGTTAATACCTTCGATATGCGCAGAAATTTCCCGAATCAAAACGATTTGCTCTTTACCAATTTCTGTAAATTCTTCACCAAAGATTTCTTTTAGACCTTTTACATTCTCAATCAAAGTATTTTGATATCTAATAGCAGTAGGAATTACGTGATTTCTCGCAATATCACCCAAAACACGTCCTTCTATCTGAATACGTTTTGTATATTCTTCAAGTTCAATTTCGTATCTCGCAATAACTTCTACATTGTTCATTACATTCATTTCTGCAAATAAATCTAATGATCTCTGATCAACTCTAGCTTTCAAGGCTGTCGGTGTCGTTTTGAAGTTACTCAAACCTCTTTTGGCAGCTTCTAATTCCCAATCATCGCTATATCCGTCTCCTTCAAAAAGAATATTTCTTGATTGTTTGATATACTCACGTAAAACGTTAAAGATAGCATCGTCCTTCTTCATATCTTTTGAAATAAGCGCATCTACTTCAACTTTGAAATCTTTAAGTTGTTTTGAAACAATAGTATTCAAAATTGTCATTGAATTAGCACAGTTTGCACTTGATCCAACGGCACGGAATTCAAACTTATTTCCAGTAAAGGCAAAAGATGACGTTCTATTTCTATCTGTATTATCCAGCAATACATCTGGAATTTTACCTACAACATTTAGTTTTAAGTCTGTTTTTTCTTCTGGCGAAAGTTTCCCTGACGATACTGTTTCCAACTCATCCAGAACTTTTGTCAATTGCTCGCCAATAAAAATCGAAATTACTGCAGGTGGCGCTTCATTTGCACCCAGTCTGTGGTCATTTCCTGCTCCTGCTATAGAACTTCTTAAAAGTGCTTCGTAAGAAGAGACAGCTTTTATAGCATTTATAAAAAATGTAAGAAACTGTAGATTGCTTTTTGGCGTTTTTCCTGGCGCTAATAAATTTACTCCAGTATCTGTAGCAAGTGACCAGTTATTATGCTTTCCTGATCCGTTAACTCCTTTAAAAGGTTTTTCGTGAAAAAGTACTTTAAAATGATGACGCTCTCCAACTTTGTGCATTATATCCATTAATAACGAATTGTGGTCAACCGCAAGATTCGTCTCTTCAAAAATTGGTGCCAATTCAAATTGATTTGGTGCAACTTCATTATGACGAGTTTTTACTGGAATTCCCAATAACATACACTCTTCTTCCAAATCTCTCATATATATAAGAGCACGTGACGGAATTGACCCGAAGTAATGATCGTCAAGTTGTTGACCTTTTGCAGATGTGTGTCCTAATAAAGTACGTCCAGTTATAGAAATATCAGGTCTTGAATTTGCAAGTGCGCTGTCAATTAGAAAATATTCTTGTTCCCAACCCAAAGTCGCTGTAACTTTCTTCACATTTTTGTCAAAATAGCGGCAAACTTCTGATGCTGCTTGATCTATAGAAGTTAATGCTCTAAGCAATGGAGTTTTAAAGTCTAGTGCTTCTCCTGTATATGAAACAAATACTGTAGGAATACACAATGTCGTTCCGTAGATAAATGCTGGCGAAGTAGGATCCCAAGCGGTGTAGCCTCTCGCTTCAAATGTATTTCTGATTCCTCCGTTAGGGAAGCTCGAAGCGTCTGGCTCTTGCTGTACAAGCATTCCACCGCTAAATTTCTCTACAGAGCCACCTTCCATATCA
Source organism: Flavobacteriales bacterium (assembly GCA_038242935.1). GTDB lineage: Bacteria > Bacteroidota > Bacteroidia > Flavobacteriales > Flavobacteriaceae > Flavobacterium. The sequence goes on along the minus strand of JBBSRP010000073.1, from coordinate 6,775 downwards.
GTTTCAAAAAACGCATCGTGTTTCTCTGCAGTTGTTCCTGTTAATGGCTGAAACCAGTGAGTATAATGTGTAACACCTTTGGACATCGCCCATTCTTTCATACCCAATGCGATATAATCTGCAAGTTTACGATCGATTTTTGTTCCGTATCTGATGGCATCACGCACACCTTTGAAAGCGTCAGATGTAAGATATTGTTTCATCGAATGCTCGTTGAAGACATTTGCTCCAAACAAGTTTGATTTTTTATTCTTCTCTTCAAAATGAACAGGCTCTCTATTAGCGGCCTCTTTTAATGCTTCAAATCTCAATATTCCCATCTCAAATGTTTAATTTAAATTTTGACCCCTATTATTTGACTGCAAAGATACCTATTTTTGACAAAATATATTTTTTACCCCCTATTTTTTTCAATCAAAAATATTAAATGTCCAAGCGAGCTAATAGCCATCAATAATAGCCGATCAATGGCGAGACCAAATTATTCTTAAATATTTCTTAAAAACACGAAAAAAAGATCATTTTTCTATGAAAAGAAATAATTATATAAAAGAATATTGAAATTGTGAGTATATCTTTGTCCAAATAAATAAAACAACGTCATGATTGTCTGGATTCTATTTTTCATTGCAATTTTTATATTTCTTGCACTTGATTTGGGTGTTTTTAATAAAAACCCACATATTATAAGTTCTAAGGAAGCGGGAATTTGGACGGCAATCTGGGTTGTACTCTCGGGATTGTTTGCGTTGGTAATTCACTGGCTCTACAGCACAAATTATATTGCAAATCCCGACGGATTGACGCCTACTCTAGCATCTATAAAATACATTACGGGTTACCTTATCGAGCTTTCGCTAAGTGTGGACAATATATTTGTAATCGCTGTAATTTTTGCATCTTTCAAAATTCCGCCGCAATATCAGCACAGAGTTTTGTTTTGGGGAATTCTAGGAGCAGTCTTTTTCCGAGGTTTGATGATATATTTTGGAGTAATCCTGATAAATAAGTTTTATTGGATGACTTATATTTTTGGATTATTTCTATTATTTACCGCTGCCAAAATGCTGTTTAAAGGAGATGAGGAAGAATCCTTCAATCCTAAAAAGTCGTTTATATATAAGTTAATTGGAAAATTTATCCCGATTACAACTCAGATGGATGGTGAACATTTCTTCGTGAAGAGAAGACATATAACCGCTGCAACGCCATTAGTTGTTGCACTTCTCGTGATTGAGGTAATGGATATGTTATTTGCGTTGGACAGTGTGCCAGCAATTCTAGCGATTACTTCGGATCCATTTCTAGTTTTTAGTTCGAATATATTTGCGATTCTTGGTCTGCGATCTATGTATTTTTTCCTTGCCAATATGCTGCAGAAATTTAGCTACCTAGAATACAGTCTAATTGTAATTCTAACTTTTGTAGGTGTCAAGATGTTTATCGTACACTTCTACAAATTCCCAGAGTGGGTTTCGCTTTCGGTAATCGGACTGTCGCTCACCGCTGGAGTTTTATACTCATTATATAAAGACAAGCAGAATCATAATAAGAAGCATATATCTTAAGAAAAGCGGCAATTCAAATAAAATTAAATTGCCGCTTTTTTTAGCTGTCAGCTTTAGCTATCAGCTTTTAGCTTAATATATGCCGATATTAATATTGACTACTGCGCTTTTAATGAAGTAGCGATTTCTATATTTTACAATTTCAATACTGTTCATTTTACGTTATTAAAAATGTATCCTGCTTCTAATTGCTGACTGCTAAAGGCTAATTGCTGACCGCTTATTTTCTCGCTTCGGAAATGGCAAAATCGAATTACTTAGCTCAAGCTTGCACAGGTAATCGACATATTGTGATTGTCTTAAAAGCACAAGTCCTCCTAGAGCGGCGTGAATATCTTTGGCGAAAGCCAAAGAGCTGCTAGCAATCAGCCTTTAGCCTCGTGCTGATTGCTAACAGCTGAATGCTGACAGCTGATAGTTAACAGCTAATAGCTTTACTTCACCTCACTATCATTGATTCCGTAGGCTTTGATCACGGCGTGGTAATTTGTAAGATCTACGTTGCGTTTATTGGTCAAATTTCCAGGAATAATCACTACTCTAAACAACTGATCGCTGAGATATTCTGGCATTAAAACCGAAGTATCTGTGTAACCCAAGTTGATTACGATATCCTGCACAGTGAAATCGAAGTTGAAATCCAACTCGCCCCCGTTGTCAAAATAGTATGTTTTAGGAAGCGATTGCCAAATGTTATTTCCATTTGAAACCCCAGCTCGTCTGTACACCAAAATCATATCGTCAAGATATATTTCAGGAATTAATTTGTATAAAACGCTGTAATTCCCATTATTGTTCAGGAAATTCACATTTTTAATTTCAAAAACTTCAGCACGAACATCAATTCCATCTTGACCTTGTGGACCTCGGGGTCCCTCTGATTTTGAACAGCTCTGAAAAGTTGTCACCGCAGCAAGTGCTAAGACAAAAAGTACTATCTTTTTCATAATTTAAAATTTTATTGGTTGATTGTAAAAATAGCTATTCAAAAACTAATCCAAAAGACATCTTATCACAAGATATTTATATAATTAAGGAGTTTTAATATTTATACTTAAACGCCAAGAAAAATCACCGTCGGTTTTTTCAAAAACGTCTAAAATTTTAACAATAAAATGATATTTGATTGATACTCAATCCTGTAAATTTTTAGCGTCCAAGATTTCATAATATTATAATAATTTGGTTTAGTTTGACTTGAAGTTTCGTTAACTTTACGAGTAACAACTAAAAAAACCGATAAACTATGACGATACTAATCAACACAGACAACAACATTGAAAATAGCGCGAGATTAAAAATTTACTTTACTGAAGAAATAGAAAAAGCACTTGCCAGATTTGATGATAAAGTAACCAGAATTGAGGTTCATTTTAATGACGAAAATGGGGATAAATTCGGAATAAACGACAAAAGATGTGTTATCGAAGCTCGTCCAGAAAATATGCAGCCAATTGCAGTTACTGAACACGCAGATACTATAGAAAAATCTTTTAGTGGTGCACTTGATAAAATCAAAAAAGTGTTGACTACGACTTACGAGAAGAAAAGAACATACTAATAAAAAACCTATTCAGAGCGGCGTAATTAAGTTTACTCCGCTTTTTTATGTGGAAATAGTTTGCATAAAAAACCCGATTACTAACGAGCAATCGGGTTTTCTATTTGATCAATATTTTCGAATTATAAATCTTCAGGTTTGATATGTACTATTTTTTTATTCCTCATAACAACGAGAGGACTGTTTTTTTGCTTTTGAACTCGATTAGATTTTTGAATGTTAACTCAAGACCTTTGAGAATTTTATCTTTCACTTCTATTTCAATTTCTGTTAGCGTCATAGTGATTTTTTTTAAAAGGTTAAACTTTTCTTCATCTTTTATATACAAACCCTCAGCACTTTTATCAGCAATCAATTCGTGTATTCCTTCCGAATTATCAAAAATAAGAGCTCTATCAACAATTGGCAAATAAATATTAAACAAGTTCTGTATTTCTCTAATATATCTTCTTTCAATACCGTCAACTGGAATGTTGTGTCCACCTTCGGAAACTCTTGATCTGACACGATCTTTAGCTAATTCAATATTTTCCAACCAAAAGAATAATAAAGTTACTCTATATCCTTTACATTTTGCTTCTTTTATTTTACTTCTATAGCTTTTTGTAGCTAAGGTAGTTTCAAACGCAAAGTTTGCACCCTCACCAAGCAAATCATTAATTCTCTTAATCATAATTCGTCCCGATTTAAATGATACTGTCTCCGGCTGAAAAGGAGATATACCTTTTGCTATTTCGTTTGCATTTATAAATTCTTTGCAATCTAACATCTCAGGTAAAACAGTAAATGATGCGGTTGTTTTTCCCGCACCATTACAACCTGCTAGATATATAGCCTTTTATTTGTCATTAATATTTAATTAGAATTTCGAACTAGTCAAATTTTCTTAATCTTATAAAATCTACATATTCCTTCTATACTGCCCTCCTACTTCAAACAAAGCCTCAGTAATCTGCCCTAACGAACAAACTTTAGTTGCTTCCATAAGATGGTCAAAAAGGTTTTCATTTTCGATTGCTGCAGTTTGAATAGTTTCCAATTGCTGGGCTACTTTATCTGCATTTCCTTTGTGAAGGTTGTGCAACATTTCTATCTGATATTGTTTTTCTTCTTCGGTAGCTCTAATAACCTCAGCAGGAACAACCGTTGGCGATCCTTTTGAACTTAAGAAAGTATTTACTCCGATAATCGGAAACTCTCCATTGTGTTTCAATGTTTCGTAATACAAACTCTCTTCCTGAATTTTAGAACGTTGGTACATTGTTTCCATTGCACCCAAAACTCCTCCACGCTCGGTAAGTCGATCAAATTCTTGCAATACTGCATCTTCTACAAGGTCTGTAAGCTCTTCGATAATAAACGCTCCCTGAATAGGATTTTCGTTTTTGGCAAGTCCCAACTCTTTATTGATAATAAGCTGAATAGCCATTGCGCGTCTCACACTTTCTTCGGTAGGAGTTGTAATTGCCTCATCGTAGGCATTTGTGTGCAATGAGTTACAGTTGTCATAAATAGCATATAATGCTTGAAGCGTTGTACGAATATCATTAAAGTCAATTTCCTGTGCGTGCAATGATCTTCCAGATGTCTGAATATGGTATTTAAGCATTTGAGCTCTACTATTCGCACCGTATTTGATCTTCAAAGCTTTCGCCCAAATCTTTCTTGCAACACGTCCAATTACTGAATATTCCGGATCGATTCCGTTACTGAAGAAGAATGATAAGTTTGGTCCAAAATCATTAATACTCATTCCGCGGCTTAGGTAATATTCTACATAAGTAAATCCATTAGAAAGTGTAAATGCCAATTGGGTCAATGGATTTGCACCAGCTTCAGCAATATGGTAACCTGAAATTGAAACCGAATAGAAGTTTCGAACATTGTTTGTAATAAAATACTGCTGAACATCGCCCATCAGTCTAATTGCAAATTCAGTTGAGAAAATACAAGTATTCTGAGCTTGATCTTCTTTCAGAATATCTGCCTGAACTGTTCCTCTTACTTGAGATAAAGTGCGAACTTTAATTTCGTTATACACATCTAGTGGTAAAACCAAATCTCCTGTTACTCCAAGAAGCATCAATCCCAATCCGTCGTTTCCTGCTGGAAGTGCACCTTGGTAAGATGGTCTAGTCACACCTTTTTCTTTATAGATAGCATCGATTTTGTCCTCTACTTCTTTTTCAAGACCATTTTCTTTAATGTAATATTCACATTGCTGATCAATAGCAGCATTCATAAAAAATCCGAGTAACATTGGCGCTGGCCCATTAATGGTCATACTTACAGATGTAAGCGGGTGCACAAGGTCAAATCCTGAATACAATTTTTTGGCATCATCAAGACAGCAGATAGAAACACCTGCATTACCAATTTTACCGTAAATATCTGGTCGTAAATCTGGGTCATTTCCGTAAAGTGTAACCGAGTCAAAAGCTGTCGAAAGACGTTTGGCAGGAAGTCCCGCGCTCACATAATGGAAACGTTTATTTGTTCTTTCTGGCCCACCTTCTCCAGCAAACATTCTTGAAGGATCTTCTCCTTCTCTTTTGAAAGGGTACAATCCAGCCGTAAATGGAAATTCACCAGGAACATTCTCTTGGAGAACCCATTTCAATATATCTCCCCAAGCTTCATACTTAGGCAACGCAACTTTTGGAATCTGCAAATGCGAAAGAGATTCGGTGTGAGTTGCGATTTTTATTTCTTTGTCTCTAACTTTAAAAGAATAAACTGGATCTTTATATTTAGTTACTTTTTCTCCCCAAGTCAAAATTACTTCCCAGTTGTACGGATCAAGATCCATCTTCACCTTTTCGAATTGTGTTAGAAGTAAGTTTAAGAAGAATTTATTGTCATCATTCGCATCCAAAGCAGATACTACAGATGTTTCTTCTATTCCTGCTTTCGTTAATGTTGGAACTTTTCCACCAACAGACTCGATGGTTTTAAAGATTCCAAAAAGTTTCTGAGCAACTTCTTGCTGAGAAAGTGCTGTACTATCATACAATCTATTGCTTTCGGCAATTTCAGATAGGTAACGAGTACGACTAGGCGGAATCACAAATATCTTCTCGCTCATCTCTCTTGTAATTTCAAAAGTAGATTTAAGATCCGAATTTGTTTTTTCGTGCACTTTGTCCATAATTGCTTTGTACAAAGTATTCATTCCAGGATCGTTAAACTGTGAAGCGATTGTTCCAAAAACTGGAAGATCGTCAAGGTTTGCGTTCCAAAGTAAGTGATTGCGTTGGTATTGTTTTTTCACATCTCTCAAAGCATCAAGAGAACCACGTTTGTCAAATTTGTTAATTGCTACCAAATCTGCAAAGTCAAGCATATCAATTTTCTCTAGCTGCGTTGCAGCACCAAATTCTGGCGTCATCACATAAAGAGAAACATCAGAGTGATCCATAATTTCTGTATCAGACTGCCCGATTCCAGAAGTTTCAAGGATTATTAGATCATATTTCGCCGCTTTCAAAACCTGAATCGCTTCGGCTACATATTTAGACAAAGCAAGATTTGATTGTCTTGTTGCCAGCGAACGCATATAAACTCTAGGATTATTAATAGCATTCATACGAATTCTATCTCCTAAAAGTGCGCCACCAGTTTTTCTTTTTGATGGATCTACAGAAAT
>JBBSRP010000072.1:0-12754 GCA_038242935.1 Flavobacteriales bacterium | reverse complement strand
TTTCCAGATCGTGAATTGGTGGCTTGTCTCGAATTGCATACGTACAGCAGTTTGAATCCTGAATTTCTAAAGGAATATCAAGGAGCACTCGATGCAGCAGATACGGCGGTTGTTTTCTTTTCTCCAGAAGCGGTGAAAATTAAACAGCTTGAAGCAATTTCCAAAGAAGATATTGAGGAAGCGTTTCAGCGTAAAGATTTGATCGTAATGACCGATCCCGAAGATTTCAAGAATTACCTTAAGTCGTTGACAGACAAAGCTAAATTTTCATTACTTTTAATGAGTTCAGGAAATTATGGCGGTCTAAACTTTGATGATGTAAAATCTCTAATCGCAGAATAGACCTATTGTTAATGCAACAACTAGTGCTATGGATAAAACTTCTTTTCCAATTACCTATTGGGCCGAGGATGACAGGCCGCGCGAGAAACTCCTTTTAAAAGGAAAGACCGCGCTCAGCGATGCCGAATTAATTGCGATCTTGCTAGGTTCGGGTTCGCGAAATGAGTCCGCAGTAGCGTTAAGTCAGCGGATATTGCAGACTTTTGAGAATAATCTTAATAGCTTGGGCAAATGTTCGGTTAAGACCCTGTGTGAGTTTAAAGGAATTGGTCCTGCCAAAGCAATTGCAATTGTGGCCGCAATGGAATTAGGACGGCGGAGAAGGAGCGAGGAGGCGTTGGAGCTGGCAAAGATTATGAGTAGCAAATCGGTCTTTTCAATTATGCAGCCGATTATTGGCGAGTTGGATCACGAGGAGTTTTGGATTTTGTATCTGAACAATTCCAACAAAGTGTTATTTAAGTCACAACTCAGCAAAGGCGGAATTACGGGAACGGTAGTTGATGTGAGGGTGGTTTACAAAACCGCTTTGGAAAAGAACGCTGTCTCGATAATTTTGTCTCACAACCATCCTTCTGGAACGCTGGTGCCTAGTGAAGCGGACAAACAAATCACTCAGAAATTGAAAACCGCGGGAGCACATTTGGATATAAAAGTGCTAGATCATATAATAATTACCGAGCACGCATTCTTTAGTTTTGCTGATGAAGGACTGCTGTAAAATAGATTAAAATTGAAATTAGAATCGACTATGAAATTAGATAATATTACAGATGTTTTTTTTGACTTAGACCACACACTTTGGGATTTTGAGAAAAACTCTACTCTAACATTTGAAAATATTCTTGCTAGAAATAATGTTCCAGTAGATATACAAGCATTCATTGACGCTTATGTGCCTATAAATTTTGCGTATTGGGAAGCTTTTCGAAAAGAAGAAATTACACAAGCTGAACTTCGGTACGGCAGACTTAAAGATTCTTTTAATGCGATAAATTATGATGTTAGTGATGAAACTATAGATATTTTGGCCGAAGATTATATCAAAGTTTTGCCTTCGCACAATCATTTATTTGCAGATGCACTTGATGTTTTGGATTATCTAAAAGGGAAATATAGACTTCATATAATTACTAATGGTTTTCACGAAATTCAGAATCATAAACTAACGAATTCTAATATTCTTCATTATTTTGAAACAGTTACAAATTCGGAATCGGCAGGAGTGAAGAAGCCAAATCCAATGATTTTCACTCACGCATTGAAAGTGGCAGAAGTGGATTGTAAAAATTCGGTTATGATTGGCGATTGCATAGAAGCAGACGTTAAGGGCGCGCTTCAGTGTGGAATGGATGCAATTCTTTTTCATATTGACCCGTGTAATGTGGAATCTGTAAAACGAGTTGCTACTTTAAAAGAACTAAAAAACTACTTATAAGATGTTCAAATATATTTTCATTCTATTATTCTGCATTAGCAATTCGTTTGCACAAAATATCAATCAGTATAAATACGTAGAAGTTCCGCAGCGATTTGATTTCCAGAAGGAAAATAACGTCTATAATCTGAATGTTTTGACAAAAATGTTACTTGAAAAGTACGGATTTGTTGCTTATATGAATGACGAAATCAAACCTGGCGAAGCAACAGCAAATTTTTGCGCAAAAGTGCTTCATGTAAATTTGGAGGAAGAAAGTACGCTGTTTGTACGAAAATTGACTGTGAAGCTTTTGGATTGTCAAAACAATGTTGTTTTTACTACGAAGCAGGGTCAGAGTAGTACGAAGGACTTACGAGTGGCCTACAATCAGGCATTGCGTATGTCGTTTGAATCTTTTAATGCTTTGGGGTATAAATATAATGAGGACGCTTCCGCGAAAGTAGTAGCGTCTTTAGCAGACAGGTCGGCGAAAGTTGCAACTGCACAAAAAGATAATTCGGCAAAAGCTGCAATAGTTAAAGAAGACATTTCGGCGAAAGCCACACAAATAAGAAACTCTGATAATTCGGCGAAAGTTAAAATAGTTACAGAAGATAAATTGGCGAAAGCAACACGAAGAACAAATTCTGATTCTTCCGCCAAAGTCGAAACCAAAGTTGTCGAATTTGAATTTACAGCGAAAGCGGTTGAGAATGGCTTCTTATTACAATCTGCATCTTTGCCAGAAATTAGAATGCAAAAGTCAAGCGTTGATCACTACTACATCGCACAAATTGGTGATTTGCCGGGAATGATTTACAAAGTTGGAAATGTATGGAAATTGGATTATTATAAGAATGGAGAACTGTTGACCAAACTCATTTCGATAAAATTCTAGACTAATAATTGTATTTCTCTTTCCACCTGTTTTTTAAGAATTCCCGTGTCTGTGCTTCCCGCTGATTATTTCCGGGATTATAAAAAGCTGTATTCTTTATTTCGTCCGGTAGAAATTCTTGTACTGCAAAATTATTTTGGTAGTCGTGTGCATATTTGTACTCATCTCCATAGCCCAATTCCTTCATAAGTTTAGTCGGCGCATTCCGAAGATGCAAGGGCACTGATAAATCTCCCGTTTGTTTGACCATTTTCTGCGCAGTATTTATAGCCATATAGCTCGCGTTACTTTTAGCAGAAGTAGCAAGATAAATTGCGCACTGACTCAATATAATTCTACTTTCAGGGTAACCGATAGTGGTGACTGCTTGGAAAGTGTTGTTCGCCATAATTAAAGCAGTCGGGTTTGCATTTCCGATATCTTCACTGGCGAGAATCAAAAGTCGTCTTGCAATGAATTTGACTTCTTCGCCACCTTCAATCATTCTTGCCAACCAATAAACAGCACCGTTAGGATCGCTGCCTCGAATAGATTTTATAAAAGCCGAAACAATATCGTAGTGTTGCTCGCCTGTTTTATCGTACAGAACGGTGTTTTGCTGTGCAACCTTGAGCACCATTTCATTAGTCAAAACTATTTTTCCTGGAGGAGCTGAATTGACAACTAATTCAAAAACGTTTAGCAGTTTTCGTCCGTCTCCGCCAGAAAGTCGTAGCAAAGCTTCTGTTTCCTGCAATTCGATATCTTTCTTTTGCAAAAAAGTATCCGTTGCAATTGCGCGATGCAGAAGTTGTTCCAAATCATTTTTGCTAAATGAATTTAGAATGTAAACTTGACAACGAGATAGAAGCGCGGGGATTACTTCAAAACTGGGATTCTCTGTAGTCGCGCCAATCAAGGTAATCCAACCTTTTTCGACAGCCGCTAATAACGAATCCTGCTGTGATTTGCTGAAACGATGAATCTCATCAATAAATAATAGAGGCTTGCGAACGGTAAACATTCCACCGCTTTGTTTTGCTTTGTCGATTATCTCTCTAATATCTTTTACGCCTGAATTTATCGCAGAGAGACTGTAATAAGGACGATCGGACTGTTGAGCGATTATCTGAGCCAAAGTAGTCTTTCCCGTTCCTGGTGGACCCCAAAATATCAAAGACGGAATAACACCATTTGCTATTTGTCTCGTCAATGATCCGTCCGGCCCAACTAGATGTTGTTGACTAATATAATCTTCAAGACGCTGAGGTCTGATTCTTTCTGCCAAAGGTATTTCCATTCTGCAAAATTACTAAAATTCTGCTATAGTACAGAGTTGCTTCAATTGGCTAAAATTAATTTAAGGTTTCTTGCAATAAAGTTTTGTAATTCTAGAAATAATAGTTAAATTTAAAAGATTTATAAATTAAAATATATAATTATGGCAGTTTTAAAGGTTATTGAAATTTTAGCAAGTTCAAAAGTAAGTTGGGAAGATGCGTCAAAAGAAGCAGTAAAACACGCTTGCAAAACGATTAAGAATTTGAAATCGGTTTACGTAAAAGATCAAAGTCTGTCTGTAAAGGACGGTCAAATTACAGATTATAGAGTGACATTAAAATTAAGTTTTGAGTTAGAGTAGTTTTTTGATATAGGTTTAGTTTTAGAAAGACTGCTGCATTAATTTGTGGCAGTTTTTTTATGCCCAATTTTCAGATGATGTCTAGTAATAATTGTCATGAGATAGTTATATTTGAAAAAGTAGTGCATTTTTTAAGATTGCAAATAAAAGCCAATGAACGAAACAGATTTTAAATTTACTCCCAAAGTTATTCTTATACCCTTCTTCTTCGTACTTCTGTTGTGGATTGTATTTTGGGTAGAGGTACGCTTCAAAATAAATCTTACTCAGTACGGAATTTATCCACGAGATTTAGTGGGACTTAGAGGAGTTATATTTAGTCCGTTTTTGCACGGAAATCTCGAGCATGTCTACAACAATAGTATCCCACTTCTTATGTTGACGATAGGGCTGTATTATTTTTATGAAAATGTTGCGACAAAAATTCTATTTTACGGAATTCTAATTTCAGGAATTCTGACTTGGATCATCGGCCGAAGCAATATACATATCGGTGCTAGTAGCCTTATTTATGTTCTTGTGAGTTTTATTTTCCTCAAAGGAATTCTCACGAAGTACTTTAGATTAGTAGCACTTTCTCTGTCTGTAATTATGGTATATGGAGGAATGATATGGTATATTTTTCCGGATATTGATATCGAAAAAAACATTTCGTGGGAAGGACATTTGTCAGGACTGATAACAGGAATAGCATTTGCTTTTTATTTTAAGACTCCCCAATTTGAGAAAGTAATAAAGTATGATTGGGAGCACCCTGATTTTGATGCAGCGAATGATCCTTTTATGCAGCGCTTTGACGAAAAAGGTAATTTTGTTCCAACGCCCAAACCAGAAATAGTTTTAGAAGAAGAGCAGGAGGTAGGTAATATGTCAACTACTCAAAGCGATATTAACTTTGTTTATGTGTATAAAAAAGAAGTGACGAAATAAAATAAAAAAAGCCAGATAATATCTGGCTTTTTTGCTAACTATTGTCTCTGACGGACGGCTTCATATAAAAACGCTCCACAAGCTACGGACACATTTAGTGAGCCGATACTTCCAAACATTGGTAGTTTTGCTTTTTCGTCTATTACTTTCAATACTGATGGATTTACTCCACGATCTTCAGATCCCATTACTATTGCAAGAGGCTGTGTTAGATCTAAATCATATAATGAAGTATCTGTTTTCTCTGTTGCAGCAATGGTTTTGATTCCTGATCCTTGCAGGAAGAAAATCGCATCTTTTATGTGTGCAACTTTGCAAATAGGCACATTAAAAACGGCACCTGCCGATGTTTTTACAGTGTCTCCGTTAACAGGAGCTGATCCTTGCTTCTGAACAATAATTCCAGATACGCCAGTACATTCTGCGGTTCTGATTATTGCGCCAAAGTTTCTTGCATCAGAAAGTTGATCTAAGATTAAGAATAATGGTGCTTTATTTGTCTCCAATGTCTGCGCTACCAATGTCTCTAGATCATAGAAATCTACTGGAGATATTGTAGCAACCGCACCTTGGTGATTATTGTGTGTAAGCCTATTTAATTTTTCTACCGGAACATAAGTAAAGTTGATGTCGTTGCGCTTCATTACTTTCATAAGGTCTTTCATCAGCTCTCCTGATGCTTCCTTCTGAATAAACACTCGATCTACTTCCTTGCCAGCTTGTATCGCTTCGATAATAGCTCTTATCCCAAATATTTGTTGTTCATTTTCCATGATGCAAATGTATAAAAAAACCATCAGCGTAAACTGATGGTTTTAGGATTATTATAGATTCTGTGATTAAAAAATATCCCAGAAAATTTTTGTTTGAAGTTTATCTCCTCCAATTGCAGCTTTTGCCGCATCTAGATTAGCTTTATTTACAAGAACTTCAGATGAAGGATATGTAAATCTGTTTGGAATCTTACCTTGAGCAGCTGAAACTGCATTAGCTGGAGCAGTAAGTACTGGTTGGTCAAGTCTTCTATAAGATGTCCAAGATTCGAAAGGACGATTAAATAATGCAAGCCAAGCTTGAGTACCTATTTTTTTCTTCCAGTCACCATCTGCAGTAGTATAAGCTACTTCTGGTTTTGCTAAGTAAGCCGTTGCATCAGCCGTAGACAATCCCCAAAATTCGAAAGACGTCATAATTGCATCATTGTAAAAATCTTCTGCTGTTCCACCTACAGAGTATCCTCTTGCAGCAGCTTCAGCTAATAAAAAATTCATCTCTGTTGCTTCAAATAATTGTCCAGGAAAATCAGGCAGTCTTAAGATATCTCCAATAGGAGAAAAGAATTGAGCCAGATTAGCTGCACCATTTACTCCACCGATATACTCTGTAGTGTTGATAACAGGTTTGAAATAAATTGCAAGTCTAGGATCATCAAGTGCAATAAGTGCGTTAACAAGTGTTGCTGAACCTACAAAGTCATTACGACCACTCGCCTCTAGATCTGCGTAAATAGGATTGTATAATGGCGCTACAGGTGAGAATGCCATTGAAGCATTTTGTGAATTTTGAGTGATAACACCGGCTGCTACTGCAGTTTCAATTGCAGTTTTTGCCAAACCATTATTTACATCTGCCATATTAATTCCGATTTTCACTTTAAGTGAATTTCCAAACTCAATCCAGCTTGCAACATCACCAGCATAAACAACATCTCCTGTTGAAAACGAAGGAGCTGACGCATCTAGAATAGTTAAAGCTGCATTAGCACGAACTAGCAAATCTGGATAGATTACAGCATCATCGTCGTATTTAGGCAATACATTTGACGGATCCAAAGCTTCTGTATAAGGAATATCTCCAAAAGTGTCAACTAAAACTTGAAAAGTGTAAATTTTCATCAATTCGATGACCGCTCTTTTGTTTGCTTGTTGAGTTGCAAATTCTGCTTGATCTTGCAAATTTGGCTTAACTTCTAAGTCAATAACTCCTTCTGCAGTAGTAAGATTTCCTAGAACATCACGGTATAAATTATTCCATAAGTTCACAGGAATATTACGCTGAGTAATGTTCAAGCGAGACTCAGTATTGTACTGTGTTTGTGCCCAATATTGAGTGAAATATCTAAAAGGACTTAAATTAACACTTGATGTTGTAAGCTGACTTACTAACTCATACTGCGCATTTGCAACTAAAGTTTCAGCCGGAACGTCATAAGCTCTGTCCTTGTTATCGTTGAAAGTCGGATCATCACTTGTACATCCTATTGCTAGGAAAAGCGATAATGCTGCTATCGTGTATTTTATCTTTTTCATCTTAGAAACTTGCTTTAATATTAAATGAATAAACTTTTGTAGTTGGCATCACCCCTGATTGATAACCTTGTATGTTACCTGAAGATGCTCCAGCTTCTGGATCTGCGTCTGGAAGACTTTTATCAATAATCCAAAGGTTGTTACCTAATAAACTAAGTGAAAGTGACTTCAACAGTGTGCGTTCAAGAAATCTTGTAGGAAGAGAGTAAGTAAGTGCTACTTCTCTTAATTTTACAAATCCTGCATCGTACATAAATGCTTTGTTTGGGTTAACAGAGTATCCGTAAGCAGCTTCAACACCGTTAGTTTCGATACGTGTTGTGTTTACTGTTCCATCTTCGTAATAACCTGGCAAAATGATACCACCACCATTCGCAATTGAATTACGTACTGGATTTCCTAGTTCATTATTACCTGCTGTGTTTTCAGTTAAACCTGTGTATTGTCCAAATGCTTGGTCAAGTGAGTAAACATCTCCACCTTTTTTGATATCAATTAAAACACCTAAAGATATTGATTTGTAAGTAAACTTATTGTAAAGACCTGCAATCCAATCTGCTTGAATATTTCCAATTACTTGATCTTTTTGCTGTAAGTAGTACCCGTCTTCATCAACTACTTTGTTACCACTTGTGTCGTAAACATAGTCAGTTCCTAAGAACGTACCGTAAGGCTCACCAACGTAAGCATTAAGAGACATTCCACCTTGGAAAGTTGCTAACTGTAAGTTTTGTCTTCCAGCATCAAGTGCTACAACTCGGTTATCATTTTTAGACCAGTTTGCACGGATCATCCATTCAAAGTCTGCTGTTCTTATTGGCGTTCCAGAAAGACTTATCTCTACACCTTTGTTTTCGATTTCTCCTGCGTTAATTTGAGAAGAACTATATCCTGTAGCTGTTGATTGTGGCACATTAAAAATTTGATCAGTCGTGTTTGATTTGTATACAGATGCATCAAAAACTAAACGATTTCTAAAAAGAGAAGCTTCAAGACCAAATTCTGTTGCTACTTGATTTTCTGGTTTCAGTTTTGGGAAGTTTACAAATATAGAACTGTTACTGTACAAAAGGTTTCCACCTAAAATACCATTATTGATTTTTGCACCTGATCTTGAAGGACTTGGATCATTTCCAACTACTGCGTAGCTAGCACGTAACTTTAAGTTAGATAACCAATCTTTTTTGATTAATTCTGATGCGATAAAACTCGCTCCTACAGAGTAGTAATTATAAGCTCTATTATTGATAAAAAGTGATGTAGTAATATCATTTCTATAAGTACCTTCTAAATAAAAAGTTCTCATATAGTCTAGCGACAATTGTCCGTAGAAACCTTGTTTCTCATATGATACTTCAGCTTCGTTAGGAGCTACAAATACTTTTGAATTTGCAAGAGTGTACAAGCCTGGAGCTACAAGGCCACCAGTTGTGTTACCTTCAAATGAATTTAACTTATTTTTGATTAAAGTAGTTCCAACCAATGCTTTACCTCCAATATCTCCGATTGTAAAATCGTAATTAGCTATAAAGTCATAAGTAGTTTGCAAGAAACTTCTTGTATAAAGTCTGTATCCTGACGATTCAGAAACTGCATTAATACCAAACTCTTCAGCGTGACTACCTACTGCTTTTCTGTATTCTTGTCTATCATTAGAGTTGTCTACAGTAACACGACCTAAAATATTTAGGTTATCAGTAATTTTGTAAGTTAGGTTTGTTCCTAATAATAATCTTGTGTGCTCATCAGACTGGAAGTTTTCGTAACGGTCAAAGTATGGATTATTCCAGTAAGCTGCAGTAAAATCTCCATTCAAAGGATCGTTCATGTTCCAAGAAACGTTTTCCTTATTTCTAAAGTATTCTTGTTTAAGTTCTTGCATATCAACGTTCATTGTCCACCACTGACGGAAATTTCCAACAATGTTGTCACCGTATCCAACGCTATTTCTACCAATCGTACTTTGATCAGTAAATGTTACGAATGCATTAACATCCCATTTATCAGATAGTTTTCTAGAAAAGTTACCATTGATACTGTTTTTGTTCAATGTACTGTTTGGAAGAATACCACTTGAATTGTTATTTGTGTATCCAAAGTTAAAAGTTCCTTTGTCATCACCGCCACTAAAGTTATTGTTGTTTACAACAGAAAATGAATCTTGGAAAAATGAACCTGGATCGTTAGCGCCTGCTACCCATGGAGTTGGTTTACCGTAGTTAGCATTTCCTGGAGCAAAAGCATTCCATTGGTATACCATTAAACTAGGGTCAAATGCATTACCAAAAGACGCATCCGCTGTCATATCAACCACTAGGTCGTCAATTCCGTCACCATTTGCATCAGCTGAGTAGAAAGAATCATCTGCTCCACTGTATCCATTAGCACCGTATTTTTTCTGGTATCTAGTAAATGTGTCTTTGTCATATTGACCAATAGAAGTAGTTGAACTAAAGCTAATTCCTAAACCTGAATTTAATTTACCTTTTTTTGTTGTAATCATAATCGCACCATTTGATGCCTGACTACCGTAAAGTGCAGTTGCTGCAGCTCCTTTAAGTACAGTAATAGATTCGATATTGTTTGGATCAATATCAGATGCAGAGTTACCAAAGTCATAACCACCACGTGAGTTAGCAGCGCCCGCAGTATTTAAGTTTGCATTTGAAACTGGCACACCATCAACTACCATTAATGCCTGGTTGTTTCCTGTAATAGATTTACTACCACGTAAGACGATGTTTGTAGATCCACCAAAGTTTGAATTGGCTCTAATTTCCAATCCCGCAACTTTACCAGATAGGTTGTTCAAGAAGTTGTCTGTTGGTACAGAGTTAACTTCGTCTCCAGAAACCTTTTGTGCAGAATATCCCAGAGATTTTTTGTCTCTTGTTATACCCAAAGCAGTAACTACAACACCTTCAAGAGCAATAGCATCATCTGCCATTTTAATTGTTGTGCTTGCATTGCGAGCCAAAACTTCTTTTGAACTCATACCAATGTACGAAAACACTAGAGTTTGCGTAGGCATGGCCTCAATACGGAAATTTCCGTCCATATCACTGTTGACTCCGGTCGTAGTGCCTTTAATAACAACTCCTACTCCTGGCAGGGGTAGGTTATCGCTATCAACTACTTTTCCAGAGACAGTGATAGATTGTGCAAACGAGAGCTGCACAAAGAGCATTGCAAAGAATGCTGCTAGAATCTTTAATCTTGGTTTCATATTATTTTTTTTTGTTAGTGGAGTAAAAGTCCTAATTAATACTTAATCACACAACTTTTTTTATGATTTTTTTTTTAAAATTTTGTGTTAAAGCTAATATGAACTATTGAGCTCTGCGGGTCTATTGACTCATTTGTTAAAAAACCATTAGCATACGAAATGTTAAATAATCCCATTTTAGTGCTTATTCCAAATCCTAATCCAACACCAACAAGAGAATTATTGTTTTGTTTATTAAGTAATTGACTTTCATCTGCATAATAGCCATAATCAAGTATAGAATGTGCATAGAGTGTAGGTGAAAGGAGGTATCTATATTCTGAAGATAACAGAAAAGCTAAATTTCCTTGAAGCATATTTTCTGCAAATCCTCGAATGCTGCGGCTTCCGCCAAAACGGAATAGCTCTCCAACAATGTATTCTTTACTTTGTAAGAAATAATTTGTGTTTTTGACCCACACTACATTTTTGTTGTTTAGATAAAAATCATGTTCAAAATTCGTCTCTATAAAAACCTGTGGAATTTTGTCGATCTTCGATGTACGTCGACCTATTCCAGTTTTAATACTAAAAATAGTTTTATATGGAAATAAAAATAATTCAGGTCTGTAATCAGTATATTCAAAAGATCCGGTAAAGAAATTACTTTTATAATCCTTTATAATTGATGAACTCGCATTTTGAATATCGCTAGACTCTGTAGATTGGTAGCCAGCAAAAAATCGTTTATTAAAAGTAAAATAATAGCCGGCTTCAATTGCAGTTTTTGTGTTTTGAAAAGTACTATCTTGCTTAAAGATATTTAAACTTGCTTTTAATGCAAATGGAGATTTAAAGATATAAGGCAATTCAATACTACTTTTAAATGTTGTTTGTTTTTGTCCGTCACTTTTCCAATACAACGCAAACGTCTCTCCAGTTTTTAGTGCATTGTTTAGTTGTAAATCCAAGTAACCATCAAAAATCAATTTACTTGATTCTTCGTCATTAGAAAATCCAACAATTCCGTCAAATCTGTTCGAATTTGCCTTTTCAAGATAGACGTATACTTTTGTAGTATCGGTAGTAAATAATATTTCTGGATTTTTCGTCTGCTGCACAAATGGAAGTTTGTCAAATTCCTTTCTCAGTCTTTCAATATTAGTTTGCGTAAAAGTGTTGTTCTTAAAAAGGCGTTCAATATTTTTACGATGTCCTTTCGGGAAATTATCATAACCATTTATAACAATCTCATTAATGTGTCGAATTTTTCCAGTATCAATTATTAGATCAGCAATAAGTGTTTGTCCGCTTTCGCTAAAATTAGAAAGTTGAACTTTGGCCATAGAATATCCTTCAAGTTCTAATCGTTTTGTATAATTCTGCAAATACGATTCGACTGAATTAAATGGAATTAAAATCGAATCTCTTTCTCGCGCTTCGTTTTTAGCTTCGGCTGAAATTATCTCCTTATATATAAGGACGCTTTTTATTTGATTATGGAGTATTGCATTAGCTATAGCTAAAGTGTCATTCAGCATTATATAATCAGCGACTGAAGCATTGATATATCCTTTGTTATTTAGTCCAATTTGCACGTTTTTTATTGTCACTGAAATACTTTTTGCAGATTCATGTGTTTTCTGATAGTTTAAAGAGTCAATTGTTTGCTGCTCAGCTTGGGTACTAGCAATTATATTAAAATGAATTTTCTGCGAATGAGCACAGAAGGAAATCAGTAGCAACAGGACGATATAAAAAGAGTTTTTCAAGACTAAAAGTTTGTAAAATATAGAACGTAAAGATGTCGATTTTTGTATAATCCGCTGGCATGAAATATTCTGTGCGAAAATAATCTAATAAATGTTTGAATAAAAAAAAATATTCTTACATTTGCAACCCCGTAAAAAGCGGGAATTTTATAATCATAATAATTATTAGTATTTAATTATGCCAACAATTCAACAATTAGTAAGAACCGGAAGAACTCAGATGACTAAGAAGAGTAAATCGGTTGCTCTAGATTCTT
>JBBSRP010000071.1:0-12837 GCA_038242935.1 Flavobacteriales bacterium | reverse complement strand
TAAATTGTATGGAAGGTACGACATCTAAATATGATTTACCGCTTTTATTTAATGTTTGTCCCTTGAATTCCAGCATTGCATTTACATTTGTCTGCTTAAAACTAGTATACACCTTGGGCAACATCAATTTGCCTACAGAAAGCGTGTATTCAGCTCCAAAAGCACTAAAATCTCGACCCAGCATTATCTCGTCCAAATTTGTTGCGTGCACTCCCGAAAGCGTTGCGCTGATGGCTACTTTCTTAATTAATTTGGTAGCAACAATTCCTACTTGAAAGCCCGAATTATTTCCCATCAAATCGATTTCTTCGGTTACGGCAACTTCGTTGTTTGTACTGACTCGCCCAAAAGCAGCCATCCTAAAATGACTTTGCAAATCATCTTCGGACAGAAATCTGTATTTCGTATAAAGACTTGCGCCTCGAAACGCAAGAGAATTTGAATAATCTGTCGAGAAAAACCCGTCAGCTTTAAACATTAGATTCTTGGTCGTTCCCCAAGAAACTGTTGGCGCCAAATTGTAATAGTAGTTATCGCTATTCTCACGATTGAGCAACGCCTGATTCACCCCCACCGAAATAGAACCTGCAGGCACATTGCTAGCAGGTTCAGTAATTACAAAAAGTTCTTGCGCTTTTACTTGAGCAGAATATCCTAGAAAAACTGCGAATAGAATTAAATACTTTCTCATTATTTAGCATTTTTCAGAAAGAACTTCTTGTCTTTTGAGTTGCTAAAATCAGCTACCGAAGAAAATGCTTTTTCATTTTTTTTGAATTGCTTGCTCGTCACAAAACCAGCATCTACAACTTGCATTTTATGGTCTTTTTGGTCGGCAGGAATCTTGTCTAGAAAAACTAAGCTATTGCCGTTTAAGGCCAAAGCTTGATTGCTCACTTTACTTCCGTCAACATAAACCATCATCGATCCTACAAAAAATCCTGCCTTTTCTACAGCATCTTTTAGCTCAACAGGATCTAGAGTTTGATTGTTTTTGGCGGTAACTGTAAAGGTATTTGTATTTAAATCTGTGTCCACTTCCTGCACCGAAGGTAATGACTGCAGTTGTTTGTATATCGCATTTGAACACATTGAACAGGTAAGTCCAGTGCCGATAATTTCAGATTTGTTGATTTGTGCTTGAAGTGAAGTAGAAATAAATAAGACTACCGCTGCTGCGAAATATTGGAAATTTTTCATTTTTTTGAATTTAGGATTTGTCTCTCAACCGAAAATATCGCTGCTAGTAATGCACCGAAATTTTCATTTTTGGCAAGTATTTTTTAAGACTGAAATACCGAAAAAAATTAGAGAAACTATTGTTTAAAATTTTAATTAGAATGTGCTGTTTTTGGCTTTCGCCGAAAGAACGAAGCACATTTATGGTTGCAAAAATTTTAAATTATCCTATATTAGGAATGTCCCAAATAAAGACGAAACCCGTAAGAATGTGGCTTTCGCCGAAGTAAAAAGGACTCTTTTCCATTGAAGTAAAAAGAGGTTTTGTAATAAAATCATTTTGTTGAAGCACGAAAGAAGAAGGCGAGCTACTGAAATCAGCACAAGATTTACTACCACAACTTCCGTCACAATCAGTATCCGAAGCTGTTTTATCACAACAAGATTTTGTTTTTTCTGAACTGCAGCAGGCTTTAGTTTCCACTACATTTTTCTCGATACCATACGCATAAGTAGACGTCGAAGCCATAAAAATGGTCAGCGTAAACAAGTACATAATAAATGATAATGAGATTTTCATAGCTGCAAAACTAAGAAAATTGTATGAAGAGCTTGATGTAGTTATAGAAAGTTTAGGATTTGTGGAAGAGAATGAAAAAATAGTAGACCTAATATCTCGTCAAGATCGCAACATCTAGCTATGCACTAAATATTTGTTTGTAATTTCCTTAAAATCGAGTGTATTGCGATGGTTTAAAAATAACTTAGACTAAGTTTTTGAAAAAGAATTTTGTGTAAATTAATGAGCAACTCAATTCGGGACGCACTGCGTCCCGAATTGGAAAAGCACAATAAAATTGGCTCATTCTGCGAAATTTCCTTTTTTATAAAAAACTATTAAGTTTTGCTTGTCTTTTAAACCCCTCCAATTCGAAGGGTTTTAAAATTCGAAATTATTACTAAGAGTTTCATTTTTAATTATATAATGACTCGCATTCTCCAAGATACTCAATAGTACTATAGAACAAAGGTGATTAACTGCAGCATTTATTTTATTGATTTAGCTTTTTTAAGATTTACCAATTAACTCTTTTAGAGGTCATCTTTTAATCTAGATTACCTGAGATTCGTCCGTCCTCTAGCCCAGATTGTCGTGGAAAGCCCGGAGCAGCAAAAGCATTGTAGCAGCCGACATAAAAGAGCGACGGAGGAGCTCCTTTTATGGCGTGCTGATACTGCTTTTTGATGTGAGGACTTGGAGCAAAAGCTGGAAATAGCTCCTAATAAAAATTATTATTTATCTCTGACGAATTTTGGATCTGCTTCCATTACTGTTCTGCAATTATCGCAGGTTCGCAAATCTTCTGAATTGTAAAAATGCTCGAAATGCGGAAGGAAATCTTCTTCGATATCGTTTAATGGGAAATAGACTTCGTACAATTTATGGTTGCAATTGTCGCAATACCAAAGCAGTCCGTCTTTTAAATTTTGCCCAGCACGTTTGCGCTCCACCACGAGTCCAATCGAGTTTTCTGAACGCACAGGAGAATGCGGAGTTTTGGCTGGATGCAAGTACATATCACCGGCATTCATTGTAAATTCACGTCGCTCGCCTTCATCCTGAATATATATTTTAATAGTGCCTTCAAGTTGATAAAAAAGTTCTTCGGTTTCATTATAATGGTAATCTTTACGCGCATTTGGGCCCGCAACGATCATCACAATATAATCTTGCGAATCGACGTAAATATTCTTATTGCCAACTGGCGGTTTGAGGAGATGCTTATTTTCGGCAACCCAATTATTGAGATTGAAAGGAGGCGTTACTGCCATAATTGAAAAATTTAAATAGCTAATTTAGCGAAAAATACCTGTCGCAACTTGAGTTTTACTTTATTTCTGCTCTTTGATTAAATAAATATAAACGGGGAAGTGATCGCTAAAGCCAACTTCGGTCGCAGTATGTCTGAGTGGATATCCTTTGTACTGCCCAACCGTGGTAATCATATAAGGCTTGTTATAAATTCCTGCTTTCCAGTAGCGATAACTATCATAATTTGTTTCGATAAGAGGCTGTGTGAACATAATAATATCAAAGATATCCCAAGAATCGCGGTATGCAATTGTGCCCATTCCTTTGTTTGCCATCTCTTCAAAGGGATTGTAAATTCCCAATGGTTTTACCTCAGATTTTTTTCCTTTTGCCCCTAATTCTACCTTTACACTTTTATTAAAACTGCCATCGTTAAGGTCACCGAGCACAAAAACTTTTGCATCTTTATTAATTGTTTGCAAGGAATCTATAATACGTTTTGTAAGCTGTGCCGCTGCTTCACGAAAAGGCGAGCTACGTTTTTCGCCACCAGATCTTGAGGGCCAGTGGCAAACAATAAAACTTACTTCTTCACCATCCAAAAGACCTGTAACCAACAATTGATCTCGCGTGTATACACGCCTGCCCCGAGTGTTTGTTACGGCAAGACCATCTTCATCTACATTTGTTTCTGTCTTACTATTTTTAGTGTTTTTTTGATAAATATACAGCGGCACATTGTGACTAGTGATCGGTTTGAAATGCTCTTTTTGATAAAGAAGTCCTACATCGATTCCCCTTTTGTCAGGTGAATCAAAATGAACAATTCCGTAATTTTTACTTTTAAGAATCGGTTGATTAATTAGATCTTCAAGTACCGAACGATTTTCAATTTCAGAAACTCCTAGAATTGTAGGCGAATTGGCATTATCGGCAGTACCAATTTCGGCAATCACGCGGGCCATATTTGCACTTTTCTTTTTGTACTTCTTCGACGTCCAATTTTGTGCGCCATCGGGAAGCCATTCTTCATCATTTATAGTAGGATCATTTATGGTATCGAAAAGATTTTCCAAATTGTAGAATCCGACAGTATGAATCTTGAACTTTTTGTCTTGTGCGCAAGAAATCGAAGAGTAAATAAGAAAAAGCAGCGTTGGTAAAATATATTTCAAATTCATCAGTGATAGATTAAGTTACTGTTATTTAATTAATTAACCTTCGACTAAATTAGAAAATTATATTAAAAGATGTACATTTATATTAAATTAAGTTTTTATTAAGATTCTGCAAATCGTCTCACTTTAAAATATTACTTATGAAGAAACTAGCTATTAGTATTTTATTTTTGTTGAATGTAGTGTGGGTTTTTGCACAGAACAACAGCAGTCTTAGCGGAAAAGTAATCGACGCTAAGACAGAAAAACCGCTGCCGAACGCTGTAATTACTATTCAGAACAGCAGTTTCACACAGATGACAGATTCTGAAGGTCTCTTTACATTCACTTCACTTCCCGCAGGATCTCACCTTGTACAGATAAGAACGAGTGGCTATAAGGAACAACTTCTTGCGGTCGAACTAACTGAAGCGGAAGCAATCGACCTTGGAATTATTCTCTTAGAATATGACATTACTTCTGAGCAGCAGGCTTCTCTTATTACAATTACCGAAAATGATTTAGGCGATGACAACAGCGGATCCGAAAGTACCGCGGGATTACTTCAAGCTTCACGCGATGTATTTCAGCAAGCAGCCGCCTTTAATTGGGGACAGGCGCGTTTCCGGATTCGAGGACTTGACAATGAGTACGGTAACACGATGATTAACGGCATCACAATGAATAAAATATATGACGGCAGACCACAATGGAGCAATTGGGGCGGTATAAATGATGCGACTCGAAATCAGGAATTCACAATGGGATCTGCTCCTGCAGATAATACTTTTGGTGGTATTCTTGGAACTCAAGTTATCAATACGAGAGCATCAATCTATAGACCTGGAACGAGAATTACATTTTCTGGAACCAATACAAACTACAACTGGCGCACAATGGTAACGCACGCTTCTGGAATGAACTCCAAAGGCTGGGCTTATGTAATTTCGGCAGGACGTCGTTGGGCTCAAGAAGGAGTTTATGAGGGCACAACTTATAGCGCCAACTCATTATTTGCGAGTGTTGAAAAGCGCATTAATGAAGATCACTCTCTTAATCTTACTGCTATTTATGCTCAGAATCGTCGCGGTAAAAATTCGCCAAATACGGCCGAAGCAACTTCTATTGCTGGCAAAGAATACAATTCTTATTGGGGATATCAGGATGGTGAGAAACGCAATTCAAGAGACAAAGATGTAGATGAGCCTATTGCAATGCTTACACATTTCTGGAAAATAACGGATGATACAAATCTAAATACTAGTGTCGCTTTTCAGACTGGCCGTATTTCAAATAGTCGTTTGGATTATACCGGTGTAGATAGTCCAGATCCGAGCTACTATAAGTATATGCCTAGTTATTATACTTCAAAATATAATAATATGAATATATATGAAGGTAATAGTCCTGAGAATCAATATCAAGCTTCTATTGCAAGGTTTTTGAACAATCGTCAGATTAATTGGGATGAAATTTATTTTAATAATTCAAACCCAAACAAATTGGAACCTGGAATGAGTAATGTGGTTCTTTACGAAGATCGCACAGACGACGATATGTATACAGCGAGCAGTATTCTCAACTCAAAACTTGCTGACAATATTATCTTGAATGCGGGAGCGAGTTTCAAACGATTGGATTCTCATAATTATCAGAGTCTTACTGATCTATTGGGCGGCAGCTATTATATGGATGAAGATACTTTTGGACAGTCATACAATCAGCAGCAATCAGACCTGAATAATCCTGGACGTATTGTAGGTGTAGGCGATACTTACGGATATAATTATAATCTAACAGCATCGGTAATTGATGCTTTTACACAGTTCAAATTCACTTATGATAAAGTTGATTTTTATCTAGCACAAAATTTTTCTCGTTCAGAATATCAACGTGAGGGATTATACAAAAATGGTTATTACCCTAAAAATTCTTTTGGGAAAAGTAAAAGTATAGTTTTTGAGAATTTTGGTTTTAAAGGTGGATTGACGTACAAAATTACTGGTCAGCATATCTTGTCTTTCAACGGGATTTATATGACAAAAGCACCAACATTAAAAAACACTTTTACCAATGCTCGTATCAATAACAATATCATCAGCAGACTTGATAGTGAACTTGTGAGCAGTGCCGATGCAAGTTATATCTTGAAGATGCCAAAATTTAAAGCGAGAGCAACGGCATACTTCTCAAGAATTCAAAATGCATCAGAAACATCTTTCTTTTTCTCTGACGGAATTGGTGGTGAAGATGATCCTAACACCGCATTTAATGAGACAAATTCTTTTGTGGCAGAAACAGTAACAGGACTTAACAAACGTAATATTGGTGCTGAACTAGGACTTGAATACCAAATAACATCAACAATAAAATTAATTGCTTCTGCGGCTTATGGGGAATATATTTATGACAACAATCCTAATGTGTCTATTAATATTGATGCGCTGGCAACCTCAGAAAATGTGTATCCTCTCAAGAATTATGGTGAGGCTACATTAAAAGGATATAGACAACCTGGAATGCCGCAAAAAGCAGCATCTCTGGGAATTGAATATCGCGATCCTAAATTCTGGTGGATTGGTGCAAACGTAAATTATCTAGGTTCAAATTATATCGATGTAGCGCCAATTGCTCGTACGGCAAACTTCTTCAAAAATCCTGAGGATCCCTTCGGATTGCCTTTCTCAGAAATCACTCCCGAGCGCGCAAGAGAATTACTAAAACAAGAGAAATTTGACGATTTTACATTGTTCAATTTTGTAGGTGGAAAGTCTTGGAGAATATCTGGAAAAACCATCGGCTTCTTTGCAAGCGTAAACAACGTGTTTGATGTTACCTATAAAACTGGTGGATTTGAACAAGCACGAAACGGTAATTACAGACAACTTAATCAGGATGTTTCAAGTGGTACACCGGCTTTTGGAAGTAAATATTTCTATGGCTACGGACGTACTTATTTCCTAAATCTTTATGTTAACTTTTAAATCTGAGCAGAATGATGAAAATAAACACAATCAAATCAATACTTTTTTCAGCAGTTGTAGCAACAGTATTTGTAAGTTGCACAGATGATGATGACTTTGAAATTCACGCCTATCAAGATGTAATCTTCTCCGAAGATTTCTCCGAAAATGCTGTAGACAATCAACTTCTCATTACTCCTGATTGGTTAAATATTGCCGAAGTGGGTGCGGTAAAATGGAAAACGCAGATCTATAAAGGGAATGCATACGCGGAATTTAGCTCGTTTCAATCGCCGGATATAACAAATATCGGTTGGCTGATTTCACCTGAGATCGACATGGATCAACACGAAAGCGAAAAATTACTATTTACGGCAGCACAAAGTTTTGTGTCTTCGGCAGCAAATTCATTACAAGTTTTGGTGTCAAATGACTTTGACGGCGTCAATGTCACGACTGCTACGTGGGTACCTTTAAATCCAACTTTGCCAACTACTACAAGTCCTTTTTTCGAATTTATAAAATCGGGAGAAGTAGATCTTTCTTCTTTTACAGGAAAAATTCGTTTGGGTTTTAAAGTAAAAGGCGGAAAAGACAATGCTATTGACGGAACATATCAGGTTGACAATATTCGAATTATTTACTAAAAAACACATCAGATGAAATCAATCTTCAAACCTATATTCATTCTTATTTTCGCTGCAGCGGTATCAAGCTCTTGTGTGAACGACGATTTTGACAATCCCAATAAGTCCATTCCTACTTATGAACTGACAGTTACCAAAACTGTCGCTGAAGTAGTGGCATCCTCAAGTGGTACAATTGTACCTTTTGATCCTGCTGCCAACGATATTATTGCAGCTTACGTCACTTCGAGTGATGAGAAAAGCAATTTTTACAATACTATTTCTTTTCAGACAATTCCCGACGATGGAAGTCAGCCAATCGGTTTCAGTGTTCCTGTCAATTTGAAATCTTTTACAAAAGGATTTACTCCAGGTCGCAAAGTGTATATAAAACTCAGCGGTTTGTACCGCGCAATGATCGACGGATCTATGCAGATAGGATCTTTCTACCAACCAAGTCCTACAGATACTCCAAAAGTGGGTCGAATCTCCGAAAACGAGTGGCAGAATTTTCTGTTTCCATCAGCAGTACAAGTGCCCGAAGATAGTTTTGTGCGCACTGTTTCTTTGGCGCAAGCCGCAACCCCAGCAAATTTAAATACGCTTGTTGAAATCGAAAATGTAGAGTTTCTTGACAGCTCTGTTGGTCGCAGCTATTTTGACGTAGATTCTGGTGGAGGCTCAACAAATCACTTAATCACAGATATTATAGGTGGCACGGCGCGATTCTTCAGAGTTAGTAGTTTTGCACCGTTTTCCACACATCTTGTACCCAAAGAAAGTGGTCGCATTCGAGGAGTAATGACTAAGTATGGTAACGACTATCAGTTTGTAATTCGAGTAGAAGCCGATGTAAAGTTGACACAGCCAAGAGTTGATGTTTACCCTCCTATCGTTGGAAATGCGATTCAATTTGTGAGTTCACTCAACGAGAATTTCGAAGGTTACAATGTCAACACGACGATTTTTCCAGCTTATATAAACGATCCTGTGGTGGGGTCGAGACTGTGGAAAGTGAAGGGTTTTAGTGGCAATCAGTTTATCGAAATGTCATCTTTTGGAGGTACGCCGGAGGTTAACAAAACGATGTTTTATATTCCGGTAGATATGACTGCTGCAAGTACATTCTCGTTCAAAACGCTTGCTTTATTCTATACGGGAGCAACTTTAAAAGTGTATTATACGACCGATTATACGGCAGGTTCAGACATCAATTCCGCTACTTTGGTAGATATCACCTCCAACTTTGCCATTAGCGCAGATCAGTCGGGGTTTACTCCAAGTGGCGTGTATCAAATTCCTGCAAATGTGACAGGCAACGGATTCTTTATTTTTGAGTATAATGGCACAGGAATAGTTCCCAAAGTCACTACCAATATGCAGATTGACGATATAGTGATAAATTAATTTTAGCAAGAAACGGGACATTAGATCCCGTTTTTTTTGGATTGAACTTTTTGTTTTCTTTGGATGTGCCCTTTTTCCTGCTTTTAAGGAGCAGGAAAAACGTCGGCCTATCCACTATATCTTTTTCACAGCTTTCGCATTCGCAAAGCTATAAAAAAGGATGCCGTTGCTATGCCTCACACGGGAGTAGCGGTCAGCTTTCAACTTTTAGCTTTAAGCTTATTTTGATGGCGGAAATTCGATGGTGGAAGTTGGGAAATTGAGCTTGTCGAGATAAAATTTGCACAATTGTGGCCATCGGACTTTAATCCTTTAAAGAGCACCCGCGTTATACTTTCGTAATCTTCGCTAGTGCGAGCGTCCTCGCTCGTTCCCACAAAGTAAATAAAGCACTGTAACTCGATGTAATTTCTACAACGTCAGACACCGAGCTCCTCGCAGTTGGTTGAGCTTGCCGAAACTACGACGTCTTAGAAGTCTAATCTGCAAAAACAATTTCGTGCGCTCTCGCAATAAAGTTCCGCAAGTCTCGCTAGTGCGAGCGTCCTCGCTCGTTTCCACTAGCAGAATAAAACATTAGGATCTGCCTAAACACAGAAATTAATATTGATTCATTAACTATCTTGTTGTCTGCGTACAGACAAGGCATGCCTTGTCTCTACAGAATTAAATTATTATACACACTAATGCTTATTCTATTCTCCAATCCCTACCCGCCATCCACAAAAACTGTTAACCGTCAACTGACAACTGTAAACTAAAACAGAAAAGCCGAACACTTCTCAGTATTCGGCTTTCCCTTTTTTGAATCAATAATAATTAAATCCTTTTCAGCTTATTTCTTTACGATAATAAACTCAGAACGTCTGTTTTCTGCATGCTCGGCCTCTGTACAATCAGCAGCACAATCAACCTTAGGCTCAGATTCTCCATATCCTTTTCCAGAGATTTTATCTTTGGCAATTCCTTTTGATAGGATGTATTGAACGCTCGATTTTGCTCGTCTGTCCGATAATCTCATATTGTAAACATCACTACCTCTGTTATCAGTATGTGCTTTTACCATAATCACCATCGTTGGATTGGCTTTCAATGCTTCAACGAGTTTGTCTAATTCAAAAGCACCTTCACGAGTGATGTTGCTCTTGTCAAATTCAAAGTATACATCGTTTAAAACTACTTCGTTTTCTTTAACAATTTCGGCGATTGGGTTTAGCATGGCTGCTACTTTTGTCGTAGTCCCAGTTTTTACTGCTGCTACTGCAAATGTGTTGCTCTCATATCCTGTAGCTGACCCTTGGATTGAGTACCCTTTATTACATTCTACATTGTAGCTAACTTCTCCTTTTGAGTTGCTCATCTCGGTAGCAATCACATTATTCTTGTCATCCAAGATTGATACTTTCGCATTTGAAAGGATTTTTCCTGTTTTAGAATCGGTAACTGTTGTCAAAACTTCTAGGCCACATAATGGATTTGCACCATAAATATTGTCTTCTCCTGATCGGTTACTGGCAAAGAATCCAATGTTTTTCTCTTGATCATAGCTAAAGCTAAAGTCGTCTTTCTCAGAGTTTACTGGTTTTCCAAGGTTAACAGCTTCTGATGAATTATTCAGCATTACTTTAAAAACATCATATCCTCCCAAACCTGGTTTTCCTGCCGAAGCAAAATACAGAGTCTGATTGTCCTTTGCGATAAATGGGAAACTTTCATTTCCTTCGGTGTTTACTCGTTTGCCTAAGTTTTCTGGCGCGCCGTAAGTACCATCTGCACTGACTGCTACTTTCCAGATATCCACTCCTCCTAAACTCCCGGGCATATCCGATGAGAAGTAAAGTGTTTTTCCGTCACCACTCAAACTTGGATTGCTGGTTGAATAATCGTTGCTGTTAAATGGAAGTGACATTATATTCCCCCATTTCTCACCAGTTTTTGTCGCTTTAAACAAATTGTTTTTTCCAAGTTTCAGTTTGTTTTTACGGTCTCTCTCAAAAGAGCTTTCGCGGAAGCTATCACTTGTAAAGTACATCGTGTTTCCATCAGCACTTAACGTCACAGGTCCGTCGTGGTACTGTGAGTTTAGTTCTTTTAGAGCTACTGCTTCGTTTATAGTCCCGTCTGTATTATACGTGGCGGTGTAGATGTCCAAAAATGGCTCATCATTCCATCCGTAGGTTTTCTTAGAAGTGTTTCTAGCCGATGTAAAGTAAAGCGTGTTGTTGTTGAGTACTGGACCGAAATCTGAGTTCTCGCTGCTCACAGAAAGACTTGTGATATCGTACATTTTCTCCTTGCTCATTAGCTTGGGAATGTAATTCGGATTTTCCATAAAGGTCTTAGCACGCTGATCGTTTGGGCTTGCTGCTGCAAACTTGCGCATCTGCTTGTTTGACTCTTCATACTGTCCGTTTCCTTTAAGCATTTGTGCATAACGGTAGTAGGTCTCGGCATCTTGATCGGTCTCTACTGCTTTGGCGTACCACTTGGCCGCTTCTGCGGTATTGAACATATTGAAGTAGGTGTCGGCAAGTTGTTTATAGACGTATCCGTCTGCTTTGCCTTGATCTACAAGCTTGGTGTATTGCTCAGCAGCGGAGACAAACTCATACCTTTCGTAGAGTTTGTCTGCCTTGGCTGTGTCTGTATTTTGAGCCTGAAGTCCCGCGGTGCTAATCACAAAACTCAATGCTATATATAGTTTTTTCATGTTTGCTAGTTTATGTGTTTAGAAATACCTTGGTGATTGTGACACTTTCTTAGAGAAGTTGATATCAAACAAAAGAATTACCTCGTGCGATGACGGTGTGGTAATATTTAGATCTGATACAATATGATCGTATGCATATCCGATGCGAAGCGATGGGCTGATGGCATAATTTACCATTGCGCCAAAGGAATCGTCTAAACGGTAAGTAGCTCCAATTTCAAATTTCTCATTGAATAAAAAGTTCGTAGATACATCCACAGATAGTGGCGCATCAAAGGCTGACTTAAGCATGGCAAAGGGTTTAAACTTTACACTTGGGCTGATATCAAATACATATCCTCCTGTTAAAAAATAGTGCAGACTTTCAGTTCCAAATTGCTTTTTTCCATTCACATTGTTGATATCAAGGTGTTTTGACTTTAGCATATTGGGCACTGAGAATGCAATATAATACTTCTGTGTGTAGTAGAAAACTCCTGTTCCTACGTTTGGGTACACATTAGATGTGTTCTCAGAAAAGGCAGGGTCACCTAGATCGGGCACATTGCTTTGTCCAATGTCTGTAAACAAGCCTACTTTATGAAAAGTAGCTCCTGCTTTAAGTCCTAAGGCTAGACGGTGTTCGCCTCCTAGATTTAGGGTGTATGAGAAATCTGCATAGGCATTTTGCTCGGTGACTGGTCCTATCTCATCGGAGATAAGCGAAAGTCCTAGTCCTACATTACGCCCTACTGGCATACTTCCCGATAAGGAGAAGGTGGTAGGAGCATCTTCGATATCAACCCATTGCTTTCTGTACAAGAGTCCAAAGGACAAGGCCTCTTTACTTCCTGCATAGGCTGGATTGATGACGTTCATATTATACATATACTGTGTATAATGGGGATCTTGTTGCGCATAGCTATCTGTAAGGGCTAAAAACGCTAAGAAGGCCGTGAAATATAGTTTCTTCATCGTAGTTATATTTTTGTGGAATAAAACT
>JBBSRP010000070.1:0-13005 GCA_038242935.1 Flavobacteriales bacterium | reverse complement strand
AATTTGAAAGGGTCTGTTCTATATACTAATATATTTGCTTTATCAATAATGATATTACTTGGAGTAGTGCAATATTTTGGAATAAAAAAAGTAGTAAAATTTCAGAATGTCGCAATTATAATTACCATTATAATATTAGTCGCATTTGCTACTGCAGGTCTAATTAATATGAAACCTGAATTAATGGCACCCGCATTATATCCTTCGTCTAATAAAATACTCTTTAGCATTGCTATCACCTTCTTTTCATATGAAGGATTTAGAATAATTACGAATACCGCTGAAGATATAGCTAATCCAGAAAAAAATTTAATGAAAGCCATTTTTATTGCAATTGGTATCACGATGGTTATCTATACTGCCCTGGCAATAGCTGTTTTTGGCAATCTAGAAGTTGACAAAGTCATTGAAGCGAAAGATTTTGCATTGGCAGAAGCAGCTAAACCTATTTTTGGTGCAGTTGGTTTTACAATTATTTCAGTTGCCGCATTGTTTGCTATATCATCATCTATTAATGCGGTACTTTACGCTGCTACTAATATTTCTTATCAAATGGCAAAAGACGGTCAGTTACCCAAATTCTTTGCCAAACCAATCGGAAATACTAGAGAAGGTTTATTAGTAACTGTAATATTAACAGCGATATTGATAATCTTCCTTAATTTATTACAAATAGCTGCTGTAGGTTCTATTACTGTACTATTTATCCACGCAGTAACGCATCTAGGCCATCTTAAAGTTATTCAGAAAACAAAAGCCTCGAAGTTTATGGTTATTACCGCCTTGCTTGTTACATTGACGGTAATAGTGTTATTTTTAATCTATTCAATTAAAGACTCGTATACCATACTTTATTTGTTCGCTGGATTAATCGCATTGTCATTTTTGATAGAAGTAATTATCAGATCCATCACCCATAGAAAAGTTGAAAAAGGAAACGAAGGTACTTCGGGTAACATTTTTGAATAAAACAAGGAGTCATGCACTTTTAAAGGTGCATTGTCCACTATATAATGCCTCTTAAAGCTTCAACCACAATAAGTACCTAACATTATGAAAAAATCATTACTTCTTCTGATCTTAATTTTTGGAATTAATTCTTCTTATAGTCAGTACAGCATGAGTAATTGTGTACAAACTGATGGCACATTTAGATACGAAGTACATCTTACAATTGATAATATTCCCATCGATTTTGACAAAACTGATTTTCTAAATCATCTCACTTCATTAGACAATATTTCATCTGATGATCTAGCTAGTCTTACACAGCATATTACATTAGTGTACAAAACATTCCCTTCGCAGATCATCCAGAATGTTGTAACAGTAGCTGCTACAACTGAAATATATTTCATTCTAGATAACTTAAACAACTCAATCGTAGACCAATATTGCGTTCAAAATGATTGTTCATGGACGGACGATTCTTTCAGATATTATGCACTTGTAAACGCTCCACCGGTTTCTGATGACTACGACAAAACTGATTTCATTAACTTCATTACATCTCTTGAAAATATCTCAAGTGAGAATTTATCTGTACTCCAAAGTTCAATAGTATCGGTATCTAAATGGGTTCCAAATATAGAAGATCCCTTTTTACAAAGAGTACTAACTATTGTTGCTACATCTGAACTATTTCCAAATTTAGCAGTCTTAAACAATTCATTAGAACACTACTCTTGCACTCCTGAACCTATTCTTATGGGCACAAAGGAAAATAATAAGGCTAGAAAATCAATTGTATTTCCTAACCCAATAACAGAAAACTCCATTCTTAAACTTGATTCAAATTATGAAAATGTGAAAATAGAAATGATAAATAGTGTTGGACAAGTTATTTATAAGGAAAGTATTTTAGGAAATAATCTGGTCGAACTTAAAAATGCTCCGATCGTAAACGGAATATATTTTCTTAAAATCAATGATCTAACAACTGGAACTGAGGAAATTTTAAAAGTAATTAAGTAAACACTAGCCCGCCTATCGAAGTCTAATACTTAGGACAAGATTTGCTCTAAAATCTACAGTATTTTAATCTAAACTATAATAAAGCGAGAAGCCTAATTCGATGTGAATCAGGCTTCTCGCTTTAACTTTGCAGCTGTTTCCAGAGCTTCCATTATCTATTTCTCATAAAGATTATTTATAAGTTCCAATATCTTGATTATCTAACAAATTTAAACGTTTTAGTCGCTCCTTGAAATTTCAATTTTGCTAGGTAAATTCCCGATGATAACGCAGCAACGTCGATATTGCCATCTCTAGAATTCAACGTTTGAGAAATAACTTTTTGTCCTGTTATATTGTAAATTTCAATGTCATTCATCATTGACGGACTAGTGATTTTCAACTGGTTTTGGCTGATATAATGTGAGAAACGATTTTGTTCAACATTTGGAGTACTTAAGATATTTGTTGAAGCCATAATATTATCTACATAACCAACTGTTTTCCCTGTGGTAAGAAACCCGTAACCTGTCACTTTTGAAATGTTGAGAGCTCCTGTGTATACTAGTACATTATTGACATAATGAAGAGTTTGCTGATTTACGAAATCAAATTTGACTCTTAGATTTGTAAAAACATCATTTGGGACATCTATAATTGCTGCTGCAGTGAGATCGGACATTTCGATAATCCGTACAAAACCATTAGCTAAAGCCATAATTGATCCAGGCATTCCATCAGTTCCTGAAGCTCCATAAACATAAAAATCAATCTCAGTCTGCGTCGCTGTTGTAGATGTGAAATATAGATCGGCAGATACTTCGTAAGCATCTGGAGACACTGGAACTTGAGCACTAATATTGCGGGTTGGCCCTACAATATTTCCTGAAGGCAACCAACCTGACTCATCAGTACCAAGTTTCATTGAGTACTGTCCATTTGAAGATTGATTGTCACTAATAGTAAACATATTTGTGAATAAGCTACTAACTTCCCAACCCTTTTGTCCACTTATTAATCCTAAATTGTATCCTTCGCTTTCTTCAAATGAAGTGTTTTGTGATTGTGCAGTAATTGCAAAAAGAAATGCTGCTGCAGAAAGTAAAATTGTTTTCATATTTATTTTTTTTGCAAAATTACTACAATAAGAATCGTAAAAATAATTACTTGTCCTTTTTAACTTCCTTCTTAAAAGGAGTTGCTGTAACAAGGTCATATTAAGCTCTTACTACATTCTTTGCTTCGGATTTCTAAACAAAGATTCTAATTATTCAATGTACGGATTTTCTAGCCCCGTTACCTCCCATCAGTTCGCATCGCTCGGGTGCAGCCACATCCTCTTATTGTGCGAAGCAGTAATCATGAAGAGATACAGCGGAAAGCGGGATCCCTGCGTAGAGAACAGGCGAAGCAAAAAGCTCCAAAAAAAAACCCTAATTCTCATCAGGGTTTTAATTAAAATATTATCCAACAAAAAATATAAAATTTCAAAATTAAGGAATCGACTTTTAGGGTAAAATAAAAGTGATTTCTTTCAAATAACCCTCTAAAAATAGGTCGAAAAACCAATGTTGATACCAGCAGTATTTTCGGCGGGATTTCCTATTATATCTCTTTGTTTAAGAATGCGATAATTCAGACGAAAAACTGTTTGTGCTGTAGGACGGAAGCTAATTGCTGATGTTATACTCCACAAATCATCACCGATATTGGTATCGGTCTCTACAAATGTTCCTACGTTATAATCGACGTATTCCAAACGACAGGCAACATTTACTACGGAATTCTGCCATCCTAAAATGTTTCTCCGCAGCACGGGCTGAACGATATCAACAAAACCCCCGTGTTGCTTTTTACCAAATTGCTGTCCGTAACTATCTGGAACTTCGACAAAAATCCAGGCGAATTCACCAACGATATTTGTTTTGGTATAATTGATCGTAGTATTAAAATCTACTGCCATTACGTCAAGACGGCGTGGATCGTCTATAATTTCTCCGTCATCTTCAAATTTATTATAAATGTGCCCCATATAAGACAATCCTAGCTCTCCAACTTTAGCATTTTTAATTGCAATTTTCGCGGTTACCAAAGGCTTACCACTTGCAATTTCTTCAAATCTTTCTGCATTTTCTTTTGATGCCGGCAGAAATGTACGGTTTTCATCATTCATAATTATTGTATCATCAAATCCACTGCTTAGATAAAATTCGTAACCCAAAGACCAATCTTTTTTATTATACTTTCCGTATAATCCAAAACCAGCATTGCTCCAAGTTCCTGGTAGCATTTGGGTTGCAGAAATTGGACGCTCCGTAAATTCCCATTTTGGACCATCATGATTTTGATTGAAAGCACCAATAGGATTTACGATAATTCCCCCTCGGAAATTTACCAGTGGATGAAACTCCACATCTACTGCGGCAAATTCGATTGATATTTCGCTATCGCTAGGTTCAAATTCAATCTCTGTCATAAATTTTATACGCTTTGAGATCGCTGATGACATAAATATTGATAGTCTTCGAAACTGAAATTGATGTCCATCTGACACCCCTTCTGTACCTAAATGCTGGTAATTTGCTTCAACGTATCCACCAAGAGCAACAGAAATTTTTGAACTTGTGAGCGATGGCCGAACATAAGCGGCATCCATATTCATATTGGAAGTGACTGTATCAGATGGAGTTTTACGTAAAATACTTTGGTCAATCTGGGCATTTGCAGCTGTAAAGAGCGCTAGAAAAAGAATTGTGTATGCGTATTTTTTCATTATCGGAGTGAAATAAGTAATTGATTATCTGTTACTGTAACGGGAAAAGAACGTAGTGGCTCGGTAGCAGGCCCATTTGTGGGGACGCCATTAATGTCGAATTCGCTTCCGTGAGCAGGACATTCCATCTTATCTCCAAAAACTTGTAGCTCCGCACCTTGATGTGTGCACAGCAAAAGAAAAGCATGGTAGGTGTTTTGGTCTAAACGATAAATACAGATTGGATTGCTCAACTTGTCATTTGAAACAACTAAGTGTGATTTATAATTATTAGAATCTTTGCCTGATCTTTTAAAGTTTTCTAAGGGAACAATTAAATCTGCTCCCGATATTTCAGCGTTAATTAGGCTAGAAGCAGATGAGCAGCTCTGAACTAACGAAAGTCCAATTGCTCCTCCTATACATGACAAACATGTTGTTCCTAAAAATTTTCTTCTATTCATCATAAGCTTTCAAGGAATTTGATTACTTGTTTTTTGTCATTCTCACTTAGATTTTTGTATCTCGTTTTGGAAACTTCTGCTTCTCCGCCGTGATACAAAATTGCTTCATCGATGCTTTTTGCTCGGCCATCATGGAGCAGATAATATCTACCTCCTTGAGAATCTGGCGATAATCCAAGTCCCCAAAGTGGCGGTGTTCTCCATTCGCCAGGAAGTGCTGAACCTTCTGTATAAACGTCATTTAGCGCATCACCCATCTCGTGCACTAACAAATCTGAATATGGACTAAACTCTTTGAAAGACAAAGGTTGTATTGGTGAATAACCCGTTTTTAAAGTAGGTCTGTGGCAATCTGCACATCCTATTGCAGTAAATTTATGTTTACCCGCAATAACATCCACATTATTTTGATTTCTAGGAAGTGGTGCTTTTAAAGTTTGTAAGTAAAATACAACATCTCTAATAGTTGCATCTGAAATTTCTGGATCTATGTCAAGTAGAGAATATACGTCGCTTGGATCAAAAGTTGAGGTGATTCCCATATCTTGATTGTATGCGAATACTGTTTGATGAAGCAAATTGTAGATAGCAGCTTTCTTTCCGAAACGACCAATATATCTGTCTCCGTTGACGATGCTATTTATATTTGGAGTAACATAAGAAGGAATTGGAATCCAGTTTGGTTTCCCACGAACGCCATCAGTATTGCTTGTGTTTTCTGCTGCCATAGCAATAATATCTGCTTCAGGAACAAACTCTAGATATCCTAAACCTGTTATGACAGGCCCCACAAAATTAGCTCTTGGAGCACCTGCCGGAATTACTTCGGGCGTATAGCCCGGAAGAGCGCGATTTTGAAGTTGCGGCCCATGATCGTACTCATTTTTTCCTAAACTATCATTTACTCCAAAGCGAGTAAGAGTAGTAAAAGGATGTCCTTTTCCATCGCCAGCATGACAACTTCCGCAGCTTGTAGCAACAAAGATTGGCCCTAAACCCGTACTAGCAGTAAATATATCGTCATTAAATGCAATATCTCCGGCTAAATGCTGACGTGATTGCGCATAAGTTAGACCTTCGATTGGGCCATCTAATAGCTCATACTCTTCGGGAGCCTTTGGTTCTAAATCCGAACAAGAATTTAGAATTAAAAGCGCAAAGGTGCCAAATACAAGGCTGATCTTTTTCATATACTATGTAAATTTAATTTTCGGCTAAAGTAGTTATATTTTTTAGTTTAGACTAAAAATAATTTTAAAGCATGTTGAATTTAATTTCTAGTATTATTGGGAAGCGTTTTTAAGAAACTTTTTGGAAGCAGAAGAATTTTGATATTTTTTGAAATGAGGTTGAGTATTGGATGAGATCATTCTCCCGGTGGTTTTGGGGATAGGATGACAAGTTTGCAGGGAAAATTGTGATTTTTTCGAAATGGAATTGACTTTCGAATGGGGTTTCTCCTATGTCAGGATGACAATATTGTTGGTGGGTGTTTCCTATAGGGATTTTGGGAGGGGTAGGAAATTTTTGGTATTATAGAAATGAGGTTGAGCTTCAAATGGGACTGCTACGCCAGTTCGCTGTCCCTCGGGTCTACCTTCTCAGGATGACAATTTTGCGGGTGAGGATTGCAGGATAGATTGCGATGAGAACCTTGCTTCTTCAGGATCACAAGTTTACGCGCATAGAATGCTTTTACAGACTTTGTTATGGCAGGAAAAATTCGACTTGATAGATAAAGGAGCGAACGACTTATGCTTAGTATCTGCATCATTCTGATCTTTTCCAGACAGATATTCAAAACCTAAATCAGTTTTAAATGTACTATTGAATTTATATCCTAAAGAAATTGCTCCATAATATGCGGAAACGACTACTTTATCATTTGCAAGTGCAGTTCGGCCTGTCTGATCACAAAATCCGAAATCATCATAAAACTTAGACGAATTCCATTTGGTATAAGCCTCAAAAGCCTGCAAATAGGCTACTTCAAATTTATTTCTTATTAGAATTTCATATTGATATCCAGTGTATAAAGCCAGAAGACTCACCGCTCCTTTAGAAAAATTCTGATTGAATCACGCGAATTTCATATTCTTATAATTGGTATTGTATGCAGTTTTGCTTAAGAATTGCAAATGCAGCCATAACTACTATTTTAATAGTAAGTTTCATGATGTTGTTGATTTAAAAATATAGGCTTTTCTATTTGATTTTAGCAGCCTCTTCTTTTATTTTAGAAATCGTTTTGTCGTAACTCACGCCCAAACCTTCTTGCTGAAAAGCCAATTCGCCTTCGGCATTGAAAACAGAAATTATGTTTGAATGCGAGAAATCTATTGGAGAAATTTTCTTGTAGTTGATAGCCAAAACTGCCGAAAATTCTCTCGTTCTCTCATCATCCGCCCGAAGAAAAACCCAATGATTTCCTGTCATTTTGTTGTTGATAGAAAATTCTTTAAGTCGCTCTGGAGTATCAACTTCAGGATCGATACTTACTAAAACAAAAGTTACTTTATCCTTCATTTCCGTGGGAATGCGCTCCTCTATATTTCGCATATCTGCAACAAGTCGTGGACAAGCGGCTTTGCAAGAAGTGTAAATCATTACCATTACAAGGACTTTTCCTCTCAATTCTTTTAACTCAATATCTTTTCCATCCTGATTAGTCCATTTTTCCGGAAGGTTGTAAATAGATAGATCTGTGATAGGTTTCTCAATTACTTCTGTATTTTCTTCCGAGATATTTGTATTGTCTTTTTTATTATTACAACTCACAATTAATAAAAAAGTAAATGCTACTAAAATAGTCTTTTTCATGATTTTGTTTTTTAATTGATAACTCAATTATTTGATGTTTTTGGCACATCTGAAACCTAAATTTTTTGTAGTATAATTTGCTTTTATACTTCCTCGAAAGGCGTAGCGCATAAAAGCTGCATAATCCATGAGGTCGGTTGCATTTACAGATCCGCTTCCGCAAAATAGCTCGTTGTCGGTGGCTTTGTCTTTTCGAGATTCACCAGACAAAAAGATGCTGTTAAAGTCAAAAGTCCATTCCCACACTAAGCCGTGCATATCGTAAACACCGTAGTAATTTTTGAATGTTTTTCCAACTGAGTTGGTGTAGGTATTATTCTTTTCATACCAGCCTAAAATGTATTTATTAAATTCTGCGCGGGTTCTGGCATCTTTTCTTTTTTCGTCTGCCATGGCTACATATTCCCACTCATCTAGTGTTGCTAATCTTTTACCTTGGCATGCACAATAGTCTTTGGCGGCAAACCACGAAATATTAGTTACTGGTGCATCAGAAGGTAGTTTCCCGTAATTGAGGTCGCCAAGCCATTCTGTTAGATAGCTTGCATTTGCAAATAATCTTTTAATTTGAGTTTTTCTATACTTTGGATTCTTCTTTACAAAATCTAAATACTGTTGATTTGTTATTGGATAAATGTCCAATAAAAACGCATCTACTTTGACTGGCAATTTGTCTTCTGTGCCATAAAGAGGAACGTAAGATCCGGATGGAATTTTTACCATCTGATCGGACATCTGGGAAAAAGAAATGGAAACCCAAAAAACTAAAAGCATGAAGTAGATGAATCGGCTGTTGTTTTGAGTTTCCATTTTAATTTTATTTTTTTATTTAATTAATTTGCTAAAGTGATTAAACTAAAGCTATAATGCAACTTTTCAAAATGCAAATTCGAATGGATATACACTCTTAGTTAATTCTAAATTTACCGGTCACGACAACTATTCGTGCATATCTTTAACTTTCACAGCTGGTATCGCTCTTTGAGTTTTTACCATCGCAGGAGTAACTTTTGTTTTGTTATTTCCCCAACTGTTATACACGTAGGTTAAAACATCTGCTACTTCTCCGTCTGTAAGATTCTGACTAGTCATAACAGAATTATATTTCTTACCATTTACAGTAATCTCTCCCGTCAATCCTTTAAGTACTGCGTTGATAGCTCTATTAACGTCCGCATTTAGATAGTCAGATTTTGCAACTGGTGGAAAAGCATCTGGTATTCCTTGACCTTCAGACTGATGACAGGCTACACAAGTATTTGTAAATATTGTTTTTCCATCATTCACCTGCTGCGCTAGAGTTTTATTTTCATCAGCCTCCACAGCTTTAGCAACTTTTGGCATTCTCTGAATTGTTCCACCTTCTGGTAGATAGATTCCTTCTTGAATTGTTCCTGCATGAATCTTTGGATTTTCTGGTCCTTCAACTTTTAGCATTCCCAAAGCACCTTTGTTAAATGCCCTGAAGATAGAGTGATCGACTAAAATTAAAGTTCCAGGTACTTCGACTTTAAATTCGACAATGGCAGCACCTCCGGCAGGAATTAAAGTGGTTTGAACGTTTTCGTTTATTAAACTTCCACCTTCAACGTGAACTCTATCAAAAATCTCCCCAATAACATGGAAAGAAGAAACAAGGTTTGGCCCACCATTACCCATATAGATTCTTACAGTTTCTCCCACTTTTGCAGTAAGGGATTTTTCTCCTGTTAAGGCACCAACTTTTCCGTTAAATACAACATAGTCAGCTTTTTCATCGATAGCTTTTTCCATATCAAACGGCTGAAAACCCTGGTCTCCATATTTCCCTTTTGTATAAAAATCACCTTGCATCACGTAGTACTCTTTGTCAACTGGAGGCAAACCACCTTCTGGCTCTACTAGAATAAGTCCATACATACCATTTGCAATGTGCATTCCAACTGGTGCTGTAGCACAATGGTAAACATATAAACCTGGATTAAGTGTCTTGAAACTGAACGTTTTTTCGTGTCCTGGTGCAACTAGAGAAGAAGCCGCTCCACCACCTGGACCTGTAACAGCATGCAAATCGATGTTGTGCGGTAGCTTGTTGTCTGGGTGATTTTTTAATGTAAATTCTACTTCATCACCAACTCTTGTTCTGATAAAACTTCCTGGAACACTACCTCCAAAAGTCCAGTAATTATATTTTACACCATCTGCCATTTCTCCTTGCTCCTCGATGATTTCCATGTTAACAATCAATTTTGTAGGAGCTCGGTTTCCTACTGGCTTGGGTACAAACGGCGGCGAAGTTAGTTCGGCCATCATCTGATCTTTTACTGCAACATTTGAGTAGTCAGTTGCTGTTTTGTCGGTCTGCTTGCAAGCTACAAAAGCGAGAGATGCGA
This sequence comes from Flavobacteriales bacterium, assembly GCA_038242935.1. GTDB lineage: Bacteria > Bacteroidota > Bacteroidia > Flavobacteriales > Flavobacteriaceae > Flavobacterium. The sequence goes on along the minus strand of JBBSRP010000070.1, from coordinate 2,644 downwards.
TAGACATTACTACTATTTTTTTAATTGAAATCATAATTCAAGTTTTTATTTAGTTTGGACAATATAATAATTTCTATGTCTTGCTATAGTGTAAAAATAAAGGACAAATATGTCCATTATCATGATAAAAATCATTTTTCGTAAAATACAGATCAAAAAATCGGAAGACCTTGATAAATTGAGATTTAATAAGCTTAAAAATTACAAATCGACAATAATCAGCAAATTAAACTATTGAAGATGAACGCCTAGCCCCGATTGCAGCGGCATCCTTTTTTTGATTGCTGCGGAGCGGCCATTAAAAAAAGATACAGCGGAAAGCGGGAAAAAGCTCCAAAAAATACTAATTATAATTTTGTAAGATATTACTAATATAAATTATTATTGGAGAAATATGTAATAAGATTTGAAATGAAAAAAATAAAAAAAACCTCGATTTTCATCAAGGTTTAGAAGTATTATTTATTTCGTTCTATTCTCATTTCTCTAGCGAGAAGAGTATTTTTAAGTAGCATTGCAATTGTCATTGGCCCTACTCCGCCTGGAACTGGAGTAATGAACGAAGCTTTCTTGCTCACAAATTCAAAATCCACATCACCGGTAATTTTGTAGCCTTTTTCGTTATCTGCGGGCACTCTCGTGATACCAACATCGATGACAACAGCGCCTTCTTTGACCATTTCTGCTTTCAGATAATTTGGCACTCCTAGCGCAGTGATTATAATATCTGCCTGCAATGTAATTTCCTCAATATTCTGAGTGTAGCTGTGCGTAAGCGTTACAGTTGAGTTTCCAGGAAAGCCTTTACGACCCATCAAAATACTCATCGGACGACCTACAATATGACTACGACCGATCACTACAGTGTGTTTTCCTTTGGTTTCAACACCATATCTTTCTAATAATTCCAAGATACCAAATGGTGTTGCTGGAATAAAAGTTGTCATATCAAGTGCCATTTTACCAAAGTTTTCTGGGTGAAAACCGTCCACATCTTTGTTTGGATCTACAGCCATTAGCACTTTTTGAGTGTCTATCTGCTCTGGCAAAGGAAGTTGCACGATAAAACCGTCAATATCGTCATTGTCATTAAGTTCTTTGATCTTTTTAAGCAATTCAATTTCAGTTGTAGTGCTTGGCATTTTTACTAGAGTCGATTCAAATCCTACGCGTTCGCAAGCTTTCACTTTACTCCCAACATAAGTAAGGCTAGCACCATCATTTCCGACTAATAATGCGGCAAGATGCGGCACTTTTTCGCCATTTTTTTTCATAATATCTACTTGCGCAGAAATCTCGTTTTTAATATCATTTGATACTTTTACTCCGTCTAATAATTGCATGATCTACTATATTTGAAAACTGTGTTGTTGTGTTTTATTGAGAGAATATTGGAAAATTATTTCATCCCCTTCATTCCGCCCATCATCTTCATTAGGTTTTTTCCGCCCGGACCTTGCATCATTTTCATCATCTTACTCATCTGATCAAACTGCTTCATCAATTGATTCACCTGTTCGATTTTGCAACCTGAACCTTTTGCAATTCTAGCTTTTCTTTTCACATCTATAACAGAAGGGCGAGTGCGCTCAAGTGGCGTCATTGAGTGGATAATAGCTTCGATATGCTTGAAAGCGTCATCTTCGATTTCGACATCTTTCATTGCCTTGCTTGCTCCAGGAATCATCCCGACAAGATCTTTCATATTACCCATTTTTTTAACCTGCTGAATCTGGCTAAGAAAATCATCAAAACCAAATTCATTTTTCGCGATTTTCTTCTGAAGTTTTCTAGCTTCAACCTCATCAAATTGTTCTTGAGCACGTTCTACAAGAGATACCACGTCACCCATACCAAGAATTCTCTCGGCCATACGGATAGGATAGAATACGTCAATTGCATCCATTTTCTCTCCTGTACCTACAAATTTGATTGGCTTGTCTACTACAGATTTAATAGAAATTGCAGCTCCTCCACGAGTATCACCATCTAATTTGGTAAGGATAACTCCGTCAAAATTCAGTCGGTCGTTAAAAGCTTTTGCAGTATTTACCGCATCTTGTCCTGTCATTGCATCCACAACAAAAAGTGTTTCTTGCGGTTGCACTGCTTTGTGAACGTTTTCAATCTCGGTCATCATTTCTTCGTCTACAGCAAGACGACCCGCAGTATCTATAATGACAACATTAAATCCGTTCGCTTTTGCATGCTTAATAGCATTTTGAGCAATTTCGACTGGATTTTTATTTTCTGGTTCGGAGTAAACCTCAACGCCTATAGAATCTCCCACGACATATAGCTGCTGGATAGCCGCAGGGCGATAAATATCACAGGCTACAAGAAGTGGCTTTTTATTCTTTTTTGTTTGAAGATAATTGGCAAGTTTTCCAGAAAAGGTAGTTTTACCCGATCCTTGCAAACCTGACATTAATATAACAGTGGGGTTTCCTGAAAGATTAATTCCAGCAACATCTCCACCCATCAATTCTGTAAGTTCGTCTTTTACAATTTTTACAAGCAGTTGACCTGGTTGTAAAGTAGTAAGAACATCTGCGCCAATAGCTTTCTCTTTTACTTTGGTCGTAAAATCTTTTGCAATTTTAAAGTTGACATCGGCATCAAGTAAAGCACGACGCACTTCCTT
>JBBSRP010000069.1:0-13045 GCA_038242935.1 Flavobacteriales bacterium | reverse complement strand
TCGTCGCCTTTCTTTTGAAAAAGCCTAATCGCAAGATTAGGCTTTTTTGTTTTAAGTCTATTTTTATAAAAAATAATGGTAAAGGGATGCAGTTATGTGGGAGATCTCGTAATAATCATTAATTGTGCTTTACAAGATACAGAAAAGCTCTCGGGTCTTTTGAAAAAGCTTAATCGCAAGATTAGGTTTTTTTCGTTTAGGTCTATTTTTTATAAAAAAATAGTGGTAAAGGGATGCAGTTATGTGGGACAGGACGAGAAATTGTAGAATACGTTGAGACAAGGCATGCCTTGTCTGTACGCCGTGCTGCTGTCGTTAAAGCTGGGGATTAGCAAGAATATAATATTACTCCAAATTGCTATTCTTTTGAAAATATTATTATTATTATTCTGTACAAGAGGTCGTCGGTTCTGGATTACTTGGGATCAAGTATAGCCTCAAATAGTGTGGCAGCGCTTAAGGTTTCAAAACAATTTTTTAGGGGAAAGCTGTCTAGCGAAAGCTAAGCAGTTTTTTTGTGGTCTAAACCGGCAAGCGAATTTTGGAATAGCATAATAGTTTTTTGAAGGGATTCTCGCCATACTTTACAATTCCTCGTTGCAGAGTTTTTTTAAATGGCAAAAAAATGAGCTTCTGTTAGTCGATCTTAGATGCACTCAAAAAAATGCCCTACTGCCTGCGGAATTTCCGTTGCCATCGCTGCTATGAGACCAAGATGTTTGTTTTTGAACTGACTTTAATAAGAAAGACAGTTTAAATTCACATGAACTTAATGGACTTATTTTTTTTAAATATATTAAAATTTCTTGTCTCGGGGAGATTTTGCGAGAAGGATGGGAACGGCATCCTTTTCTGGCATGGAATGACAGAAAAGATATAGTACACAGCCTGACCAGAGCCTACGTACTAATACAATTTGACAAAAGTCGCTCTGGCGACGGTCTCGCTCAAATAACTTTAATAAAACTACTTATCAGGATTAATAATATTTAGCTTTTGCGTTGGGTAGGCGAGTTTCATATCGTTGTGCTCCAATAAGTCGAGAATGCCAAAATTAAAGGCTTGTTGTACATCGAGGTAGATCGTATAGTCAGGATCTGTGACGTAATACGTAAACTCATATTTAAAACTAAAATCTGCCAATTCTAATAAATGCCCCCTTACTAAATCTGCATTTGGATGTTTCTTAATCATTTCGTTAACCGTGTTTGCAAATAATTTGACCTTGGGTAGCGGTGTCTCTTTTACTATATCCACATGAAAAGTGATTCGGCGATCGTTCATCCTAGAATAGTTGTGAATCTTTGCTTTTGCCAAAGTACTATTGGGAATCGTAAGTTCATCACCTACAAGTTCACGAAGAACTGTGGTTTTAAGACCCATAATCATAATAGTTCCATATAGTCCATCGACTTCAATAAAATCGCCGACATCAAATGGTTTATCGAAAAAGAGAACGAAATAACTAAAGAAATCACCTAGAACCGCTTGAGCCGCTAATGCAATTGCTATACCTCCAATTCCTAAACCAGCAATAATTGTTGTTATATCATATCCTAGATTTCCCATAAGGAACATGACTCCGATACCCCAGCCAATAATATTAATGACAAGGAGTAAACCGCTAAGTTGCTCAATTTGTGCTTGCCCGTGATGCTGCCTTTTGACGAATGCGACGAAACTTTTTTGGACAATTAAAATTAATATTCTAATTACGAAAAATACGATGACAACCATCATAAGATTATTGACAATCTTTCGAATGCTGCTAGGCATATTTAATATAGAAATACTCGAATAGAGTAGGGTGACGTACAGGAGTGGTAACAAAGTCTGGTCTGCTACTTCAAGCAAAAGGACAACATATTTGTTTGCATTTTTTGACCATCTTTTCAAAGCGGAAATAATAAGCTTCTTTATTACAGCCAATATTATAAAGCCTACAAGTATGATTCCCGCCACAACTATAAATCTTAAAACTGTGTTCCCGTAAAATTCCTGATATAAAAAGTCATTTATGCTCATAGGTGTTGATGTCGTATGAAATATTGTATTATTGTTTGTAAAGAAGCTTTTATTATTCTAAATTTTGATGTAAATGTGGTTTTGAACCTCAATTATTGCTAAGATATCAAAATTCGCGCGGAGTATAAAAAGTAATATCACGTAAAAGCAGTTTACAATCAAAGTTTTAGGTCTGCATTAACATTTTTGCATTTATATTGCTATTTATTCTTAATTATATGCAAAAGCAATCTTGTACATTTTAGAAAATTCGTAAATTCAAACATTCTAGATGTTTAGTAATTTGTGGCATTGGACTTTGTACCGATGTTGTGAGTTTTCATTTATCTTGAGAGCAATTTTTTTAATTTATTCAGCACATTTATGGTTTTCAACTGCAAGCAATCCCTTTTATATTCTCTACTATTTGCGTTTACATTCTTACTTTCTGATGTTGGTTTTTCACAAGGTTCGTCACAGCAGGTTGGAAAATCTATCACTACAAAAAAGTTAAAAGTGGGGTACGCTGGGAGTGAGCCTTTTGTTATTCATAAGGGGCAAACTTGGAAAGGTATTTCTGTGGAAGTTTGGGAGAAGGTTGCAGATGCAGAGAACATAAATTACGAAATTGAACCATACAATAGTGTTTCAGAAGCTTTGCGAGGACTTTCTATGGGTGACATTGACGCCGTTATTGGACCAGCAAGTATTACTTCTGCTAGAGCTGAGAAAGTTGAATTTACCCAACCTTATTATCAAGCGAGTTTGTCCATTCTTTCGCGGGTCGATGATCCAAGTATAATTGATAGAATTGCACCATTCTTTACAATGAGTTTATTGTACGCACTGTTTGTGTTTCTATTTATATTAGCAATTGTAGGTACACTCTTGTGGCTGACAGAACGTAAAGCTTCGCCAGAACAATTTCCTCATGATGCACCGCGAGGAATTGCCAACGGAATGTGGTGCGCTATTGTTACGATGTCAACAACTGGTTATGGCGACATTGCGCCTGTAACATTGGCTGGAAGAATTATTGCGGGTACTTGGATGATCATTTCTTTTATTTTTGCAACGTCGATGATTGCCGGCATTGCAAGTACATTGACTCTTTCTGGTCTTGGTACAGTACAGGTTTCAAGCGCGGAGCAGTTTGCAAATAAGAAAATAGCTGTACTGAAGGATTCTCCTGCTTCTGAGTTTGTAACCGAAAATAGCGGAAAAAATGTAACTGTTACTAATCTAAAAGAAGGATATGACTTACTAAAAAGTAAAGAAGTAGACGCAGTAGTTTTTGATAGACCGCAGATGATGTACTACTTAGAGCAGAATCCAGATAAGCATATGGTTATTTCGGTAGCTGAATATTTGAAACAAGGGTATGGTTTTGCCTTTCCTCTACATTCGCCGTTGGTGTTTCCCTTAAATATTCAATTATTAAAGATAAAAGAAGATGGGGAGTTGAAGTCTATTTCCGAAAATTATTTGGGTACGGCTAAGTAGGAGTAGAGCAAAAATAACTTGATCTTGATTATAAATCATCTTTATTTTTAAAGAGATTTATTTAACAGATGTTTTTATGTTAGTAATTAATGATAATAATATTTAATAATAAAACCACTGTGGAAAATAATCTGCAGTGGCTTTGTTTATTTATAAAAATATTAGCTTCGAAAAGCGAAGAATTCTTACAGAATTTCTAATGTTCGTTCTAACGCCATTCCTCGTGATCCCTTAATTAGGATAGTCGATTTCTGAATTGTTAGATGTCGAAATGCCACTGCAAACTCATCAAATGTTTCATAGAATTTGAAATTGGGATGCATTACTTTTTCTTTGTAAAAGTGTTTTCCCACAAAATATATGTCTATGTTGGAAGAGAATAATGACTCGATAATATTTTTATGTTCTTTCGCACCTTCATTTCCAAGTTCAAACATATCACCAAGAATGGCGATTTTATGTTCGCCATCAATTTGAACAAAGTTTTGTAATGCAGTTGCCATACTGCTAGGATTAGCATTATAGGCGTCTAGAATGATTGAATGATCTTGGACCGCAATCATTTGCGAACGATTATTGGTTGGAACGTAATGTTCTATAGCGTCTTTAATATCTAAGCGATTAACTTCGAAATATGTTCCGATAGCAATTGCAGCTTTAATGTTTTCGGCATTATAAAGTCCTAGTAATTGAGATTGTACGACTGTTCCATTTGCTATTAATTGAACAAAAGGTTTGGCTTGAACTTCTGCGAATAGTATATCGGCATCGCGATTTTTTTCAGAGAAGGTGAATCTCTTTGAATCTTGAGTTTTCTTGTCTTGAGTGGTGTCATCAAGATTTACAAATAGCATATTATCTCCTGATTTGAGATAATCATACATTTCGCTTTTACCTTTAACCACTCCTTCATAGCCACCAAATCCTTCAAGATGTGCACGACCAAAGTTTGTAATATATCCGTAATCAGGAGCAGTAATTGAACATAAAAACTCAATTTCTTTCTGGTGATTTGCACCCATTTCAACAATTCCAAATTCGGTTTTTTCGTTGAATGAAAGCAATGTCAAAGGCACTCCAATATGATTATTAAGATTACCAACGGTTGCTTTCGTTTTGAACTTTTTGGACAGGACGGCAGCGACCGTCTCTTTTGTTGTGGTTTTTCCATTGCTTCCAGTAATTGCAAGAATAGGAAGTTTTAGGTAGTTGCGATGGTATTTGGCTAGTTCTTGTAATGTCGTTAGAGAATCTTCTGTTAGAATTGTTCGCTCGTCAATATAATAGTCATTGTTGTCAATCAGTGCGAAAGACGCTCCATTAGATAGGGCTTCTTTTGCAAATGTATTAGCATCGAAGTTTTCTCCTTTTAGTGCTACGAAAAAACAGTTATCAGAAATTTTTCTGGTATCAGTTGCAACGGTGTCGCAACTTAGGTATAGGGAGTGGATATCTTGTATTGTCATTTGAAATTTTCATTAAAAGAAAAAAGCCCTACGAGAGGGCTTTTTTCTTTGATAAAGATATATAAATTAATTACGGGCTCTTGTCTTTTTGTCAGATTTTGGTCCAACTCTAGACATCGCGCATCTAAATCCGATATAGTCTGTAGCCATATCTTGTGGGAAATATCTTCTTTGAGCAGGATCCAACCAATAAGCTCTATCTCTCCATGATCCACCTTTGTACACACGCACATTGTTATCAACAAGAGTAGTTCTCTTATTTGAAGTGTCATATTTTCTGATCATATTACCCAAACTATCGGTTGTGATATTATGTTTTGGAGAGTCATACATTCTTTTTCCTTCTTTTTCTAGGTCTGCATCTTCTGCACCACCAAAGTCAAAGTAACGAGTTGATTGTTTGTCACCATCTCTATAATCTTTATTATCCGATTTGCTAAAGTTTTGTCTTAGGTATGTTTCATTTTCGTCAACTGGTACCTGAGCAATTTCTCCAGGATAGTTTCTTGCGATGATTTTTCCGTTTGCCAATGTATCGTAAACTTGAGTGTCTGCCGTTACTATTTCAACAGTACCGTCTTCGCCTATTTTATTTTTCATGTAGACGTTACCTCTATAGTAGTTGAAGTCATTATACTCATCGTCAATTATTGGACGATAAACGTCAGCAACCCATTCTGCAACATTACCAGCCATATCATATAATCCAAAGTCGTTCGGAGGGTATGATTTTGCTTTTGCTGTTATATCTGCACCATCGTCAGACCATCCCGCGATTCCACCGTAATCCCCTTTACCTTGTTTAAAGTTGGCAAGTTGATCACCCATTACTTTTCTCTTGCTGTTACGAGTATATTTTCCAGACCAAGGATATTTCTTTTGTCCTTTGTACATATTGTACTCTCTGTTGCCTACATCTGCAGCAGCTGCATATTCCCATTCTGCCTCAGTTGGAAGTCTGTATTCAGGATTAATAAGTCCTGACGAACGGTTTGCGTACACATTCGTACTATCTGCTTTGCTACCTTTTCTAGTTTTCTTAAGCACTAATTCTTCATCTCCACCAAAAGTTTTTGATGGCGCATTGATATATGTTTCAGTGCTAAAAGTGCTTTCTGCAGTAGCGCCAATTTTAGCGTCCTTTTTAAGATACTTATTATCTTCAAGAATTTTCTCGTTAACGCGATCTGTTCTCCATTTACAAAATTCAACGGCCTGAATCCAGTTAACTCCTACCACAGGATACTCCGCATACGCAGGGTGTCTCAAGTAGTTATTAGTCATAGTTTCGTTATACCCAAGTCTATTTCTCCACACTAGTGTGTCAGGAGAAGCACCTTCGTATATGTTTTTATAATTGTCATCTGTTGGAGGGAAAACTCTCTTCAACCAATCCAAGTACTCCATGTACATCATATTGGTTACTTCTGTTTCATCTAAGTAAAAAGACTGAACGTGTTGTTGATTTGCAGAGTTATTCCAATCATGCATAACATCATCCTGTACTTTACCCATAGTAAAAGTACCGCCTTCAACCATAACTAATCCTGGACCTGCTTCCTGCTTCTTAAAATTAGTAGCGTATTGGAATCCTCCATTTTTATCGTTGATTTTCCAGCCAGTCGCTCTTGAAGAGTTTTTGGAACTTGATTTTTTGCTACAGCTAGCAAAACTGAATACTAATATTAGTGACAGCATTAGCTTAACAACCATAATTTTATTTACTTTCATCTTTAGTAGGTAATAAATTTCGAGCCGCAATATAACAATTAGTCAGTAAAGTGCAACCCATTTTATATAATAATATATTAAATTTTTGTCTGGGACAGATTCCCTGAAACAATTAAACGCAAAGATGACAAAAATATTATAACTATTTTAGCATTTAATTGTAGACTTTTGCAGTACTATTTTTGTACATCTCACGTTCATATCCTGATGAAAAATATTTTAGTCCTTTTAATTGCTCTTTTTAGCAATCTTATTACAGCTCAAAATAAACAATCTGTTGAGTTAGTTTGGGCAACGTCCAATAGTTATACATTTGGCACATATAGTGTTCTTATGCCTCATTTTTCGGCAGAATATTTTCAGTATAATGATGCCGATAAAAGTATATCTGCGGTGATAACTATTTCGCAAACGGCTGCTACTGATGTAAGTTCGCTTGTGATTTCTGATGTTGTTTATGAATCAGTTAACTCAATTGGAGATTTAGATCCCAATGTAATTCCATCAAAACTTGTTACTAAATTGATAAGTAATCGCGCGCGAGATGAGTATTTTACTACAATTATTATTAGTCCTATTATTAAGGAAGGGAGTGTTTTTAAACGGATTCAATCTTTTAGTTATACTTTTAACGTAGATCAACAAAAAAGTGCTTCTATTTCGGAAACACCTGCAACTCTTTCCAGCTCTGTGTTAAGCTCAGGAGAATGGTATCGTTTTTACGTAGAAAAATCTGGGGTTTATAAAGTCTCTAAGGGATTTTTAAAATCGTTAGGAATGAATGTAGATGGCGACCCTCGAAATCTGAAGATATACGGAAATGGTGGGCGAATGTTACCTTTAGAAAACTCAACTCCTTATCCTACGGATCTTGCAGAAAACGCAGTTCAAGTAATTGGTGAAAGTGATGGAGTTTTTAATGATAATGATTATATACTTTTTTATGCAGAGGGTGTTGATAATTGGAATAGCGAAAGCCAGACACATAATAATCTTTATGCCGACAAATCTTATTACTACGTAACATTTAAAGGAGGAGCTGGAAAGAGAATGAGTTTGATGAATCCGCTCGAAAATGCTGCTGTAACAAAGAATTACACAAAATATGATGGCTACCAATATCATGAACGAGATCTTATAAATGTTGTTCGATTGGGTAGACGGTGGTTGGGAGAGCAGTTTAATATAGAGAATGTTCAGGAATTTTCTTTTGAGTTTCCTCAAATAGATTTAGCGTCACAAGTTGGAATTAATGTTTTTGCAGGTGCGTCGGCATTTACTGGGACAAATTTCGCAGTAGCGGCAAACGGACAATATGTTGGAACAGTAAATATGGGTTCATTATCTGTCGGCGGAAGTGCAGAATTGACAACTGGAACTTTTAATTCTGAAAATGCAATTGTAGCAGCGCAGAACATTAAGATAAAGCTCACTTATAATAATAATGGAGTTCCTGGCTCCAAGGGGTTTCTAGACTACATAATTCTTCGGGCGACAAATAATCTAAGTGGGTATGGAAAACAATTTCGTTTTCAAGTTAACGAATCAGCAACACAAACGGGAGTTGGTCAATATATTATAAGTAATGCTTCCTCAATTCCTGAAGTTTGGGATATTACAGATATATATAATGTAGGAAACTTATCAAATGTAGGGTCAAGTGGGACTTTTTCTTTTAAAGCAACATTGGGAGAACTTAGAAAATATGTGGCAGTTGATCCATCTAATTATTACTCACCCTCAAAAGATTCACAATCTGTTGTAGCCAATCAAGATTTGAAAGGTACTATATTAAAGACGGCTCAAGGCCAATATCTTGATGTGGACTACTTAATAATAACGCCTTCGTTTTTGTCGATGTCAGCAGAAAAGTTGGCAAATTTTCATAGACAACATTCTAATTTAAATGTAAAAGTTGTAAAACTTGAGGACATCTATCATGAGTTTTCTTCTGGCAAGCAAGACATTGCCGGCATCCGCAATTTTATTAAATATGTTTATCGAAATGCAAGTCTTACCCAGAAAGCAGTTAAGTATGTAAATTTATTTGGAGATGCTTCTTTTGACTATAAACAGCGCATACCTAATAACAGCAATATTGTGCCTATTTACCACGCTATGAATAGCTTTTCGGCTGGAGAAAGCGGCTTTGCTTCGGATGATTTCTTTGGCTTGATGGATGATAATGAAGGGAATATTACAAATTCTTTTGGAGGTATTGATATTGCTATTGGCCGAATGCTTGTCGCAGATAGCAGACAAGCGGAGGAAATGGTACAAAAGGTAATAGATTACCACGATCCCAAATCTTATGGAAGTTGGAGAAATAATATCGTGCTAATTTCAGATGATGCCGACACTCCATTTGATGCAAGTTTACAACAAAAACAAAATCAATTGGCAGATCGTATTTATATCGAAAAACCATTTATCAATGTAAATAAAATACTTTTAGATTCTTATGTACAAGAAACATCCGCCGGTGGGAAAAGATATCCTCAAGCGAGAGTAGATTTATTTAATAATTTTGAAAAAGGCGCATTGGTTTTTAATTACCTCGGTCACGGCGGTGAAGATGGTCTTTCTGGTGAGCGCATTTGGGAGAAAGCAGACGGACAAAACCTTCAAAACAAGTTTAAATATCCTCTGTTTATCACCATTACTTGCGATTTTTCGAGATTCGACAATCCTTACAGACCAACCGCAGGAGAATATACATACTGGAATCCAAAAGGAGGAGCTATAAGTATGCTGACAACTATTCGTGCGATCGGGCAATCTACTGCTGAATCTTTTAACGATCGTCTATCAGAATATCTTTTTGGTTATGGTGTCGGGCCAACAACGCAAACGACGATTGCTGAAGCATTAAGATTGGCGAAAAACAGCAATCCTAGTTCCTCTACAAATGTGGTCTTCTATATTGGAGATCCAGCGTTGATGTTGGCGTTGCCGCGGCCAAAAATTAAACTAACGAAAGTTAATGATGTTTCTGTTGCTGGAAATATTGAGGATTTAAAAGCTTTGGCCCCTATCAAACTTACAGGTGTCGTTACAGACCAATTTGATAATTTGATGACTACGTACAACGGAGAACTGTCTGTAAATATTTTTGACAAGATGATAGACAGATTGACGTTAAATAATGATGGAAATGCTGCTCCAATGCCTTTTAAAGTATTAGGCGAAACAATTTTTAGAGGAAACGCTACAATAAATAGCGGACAATTTGAGTTTTCTTTTGTTGTTCCTCGAGATATTAGAGTACCAATAGGGAATGGAAGAATAAGCTTTTATGGAAAAGGTGCGCAATCTGTTCAAGATAAAACAGGTTTTGATAATACTATTAAGGTAGGAGGTATTAACGCCAATGCTGCGGTTGACGTGACTGGGCCTTCAGTAAAATTGTATATGAACGACCAGAATTTTATTTCTGGCGGAATTACAAATGCATCACCGATTTTTTTGGCATACTTAGAAGATGAAAATGGAATCAATACAGCTAGCGGAATAGGACATGATTTAGTTGCGATATTAGACGGCGACGAGAGCAATCCGTACGTTCTGAATGACTATTATGAAACGGAACTTGATAATTTCAAAAAAGGGAAAGTTAAATTTCCTTTCAGAGATCTTTCGGTAGGATTACATACATTAACATTTAAAGGTTGGGATGTGTATAATAATCCGGTAACCGCCGAATTGCAGTTCGTCGTGGTTGGGAATGAATCAATAACACTTACAAATGTGTTAAATTATCCAAATCCATTTGTCAATTATACGCAGTTTTGGTTCACGCATAATCGTCCTTTTGAGCCACTTCAGGTACAAGTGCAAGTGATTACGGTTACTGGAAAAGTTGTCTGGACTACAAATCAAATTGTTACTACAGAGGGATTTACCTCCCGTGAAATTAATTGGGATGGAAGAGATGATTTTGGAGATAGAATCGGAAAAGGCGTCTACATTTACAGGCTTACAGTGAAGTCTTTGATGAACAATACTCAAACTGAAAAGTATGAAAAACTTGTAATACTTTAATAAAATACTATATTTGTCTAATTCTTTTTTTAAAAATTTTCATGAAAAAAATCTCAATATTATTTGCCTTTTTACTGGTACAGCAGTTCGGTTTTTCACAGGACAGAGTTATCACAACAGGAGTTCCATTTTTATTAGTTGCAGCTGATGCAAGGTCAGCAGCTTTAGGAGATCAAGGTGTAGCAACTTCTCCAGATGCTTATTCACAACAGTTCAATCCAGCAAAATTTGCTTTCTCGCAAGAGCAGCAGGGTTTTTCACTTAGTTATACGCCATATCTTACAGATCTGGTAAATGATATCTCTCTTGGTCAAATTACTTATTTTAACAGATTCAACGAGCGAAGCGCGTTTGCAGCAAGCATGCGTTATTTTGGTTTAGGTGAAATAGAACTGAGACAAAATTTTGATGATATTCCCATGGTAGTAAAGCCAAGCGAATTTGCTTTCGATGCATCGTATTCACTTAAACTGTCGGAGCGATTTTCTATGGCAGTTGCAGGACGTTTTATTAGCTCAAGTCTAAAAATTCCAGATTCTCAAGGTGATGCGTCGGCAGCTAGTACTTTTGCAGTAGATGTTGCAGGTTTTTATCAATCAGAAGAAATTGCTTTTAGTGATTTTAATGGTCGCTTTAGAGGAGGTTTTAACTTCCAAAATATGGGTCCTAAAATTAAATATGATAAATCAGCGGGAGATAACAATGCGAATTTCATTCCAGCTAATATGAAGTTAGGTGGAGGATTCGACTTTATATTTGACGAGTACAATAAAGTTGCTCTATCGGTAGAATTCAATAAGTTACTTGTTCCATCTCCACAAAATCCAGATATTAATGGAGATGGAGATGTAACTCAAGAAGAGATTATTCAAACCAACGAAGACTATAGTAATATAGGATGGGTTTCTGGAATGTTCAAATCTTTTGGAGATGCTCCAGACGGATTTAGAGAGGAACTGAAAGAATTTACCTACGCTGCAGGAGCAGAATATTTATACCAAGATTCTTTTGCTTTCAGATTGGGATATTTTAACGAAAGTATGGAAAAAGGCGCAAGAAAGTTTTTTGCACTTGGTGCTGGTTTCAAATACAATGTCGTGAAAGTAGATGTTTCTTACTTATTCTCAGCATCAAAAGTTAAAAATCCGTTAGAGAATACACTTCGTTTCTCATTAACGTTTAACTTCGGTGAAAACTATGATGAATATTAAACCAACACTTTATTAATTCAGATAAAATCCAAATCTCATTCGTGAAATTTGGATTTTTTTTTCTGTAGTTATTTCAATATAAAAGTTCAAATTATGAAGAAAATTTCCATTACAAGTTCGTTTGATGTTTTTGATTCTGTTTCAGAATTGCCAGCAGAAGTTCAGGACTTGATGCAACAAGCAATAGAAGTTCGTAAAGTTGCCTACGCTCCATATAGTAAATTTAGAGTGGGAGCTGCAATTTTATTAGAAAATGGTGAGGTTGTAATTGGCTCAAACCAAGAAAATGCAGCTTATCCTTCGGGATTGTGTGCAGAGCGAACTGCAATCTTTTATGCTGGTGCAAAATATCCAAATGTTCCTTTCAAAATGATGGCGATTTCTGCAACTTCAGATACAAATCCTACACTCTCTCCAATACCTCCTTGCGGTGCTTGTAGACAATCAATTGCCGAATATGAGTCGAGACAAGAATCTCCTGTTGAAATTTATTTTATGGGAGAATCAGGGAAGGTTTATCGTTCAGAATCTTTAGAGAACTTGCTGCCCCTATCTTTTGATAAAAACGTGTTATAAATTTTAGTTCTACAACTGAATGTAGTAATTTTGCGTTTCTCTAGCTTTCGCTAAATTGCCAAAGGTAGAATTCACCTATGAATTAATTTTTTACAGTAAATATGTTATGAAAGAAATAACAAAGGAAGTTTATTTGAAGTGGTACCAAGATATGCTGCTTTGGCGAAAATTTGAAGATAAATTAGCTGCACTATATATACAACAAAAGGTTAGAGGTTTCTTACATTTATATAACGGTCAGGAAGCTGTTTTAGCAGGAGCATTACATGTAATGAATCTTGACACAGACAAAATGATAACTGCATACAGAAACCACGTTCAGCCAATTGGTATGGGAGTGGATCCTCGCCGAGTAATGGCTGAATTGATGGGTAAGAAAACTGGAACTTCAATGGGTATGGGTGGTTCTATGCATATATTCTCGAAAGAAAAAGGATTCTACGGTGGACACGGAATTGTTGGTGCTCAAATTCCTGTAGGTGCTGGAATTGCATTTGCAGACAAATATTTCGA
>JBBSRP010000068.1:0-13140 GCA_038242935.1 Flavobacteriales bacterium | reverse complement strand
CGTTATTTGTCATCTTTTCTAAAATTTTATTATTAACAGCAAGTATTTCTTTTCAGTACATTCACAAAAGTATCGTTGATATAATCGCTGATTTTTTCTAAAGCTTTTTCATCAATACAATAGCAAATCGCATTTCCTTCGATGCTTCCCTTTATAAGTCCAGCATTCCTCAATTCTTTAAGATGCTGAGAAACCGTTGGCTGCGCAAGACGCACTTCTTTGACAATATCGCCGCAAATACAGGTATCAACACTTGCTAAGTAATCGATAATTGCAATTCTTGCGGGATGTCCAAGTGCTTTTGCAAGAGTTGCAAGCTCATTTTGTTCTTGTGTGTAATGTTCTGTTTTTGTAGTACCCATCGTAAATATATCTATATTGCAATATTACGATAAACAATAAAACTAGAAGATATTCTTAGTGATAATTTTATATTAAATTTTTAGAATAAGGAAGTGTTGGCGTTCGCCGAAAGAAATTAAGACGATGAACAAGATTATTCGTCTAACGGTTGAATTTTCTCAATTATTCGATTGAGTTCTTGTTCTTTCTGAGTTCCGATAACAATGCGTTTGCCATTTTGAAGTTCTAGTGCAAGACCTTTATTGCCTCTAGTATTATAAACTGTACCGTAATCAGTGAATAATCTGATGCCCCAACCTCCAACAAATCCGTAGTTTAGTACTTCGGCTTTCTTCACATCATTCCACTCAATACGCTTATTGACAAATGGAAAAAAGTTCATTCGAATCTCCTTTTGGTCAATTTCAGTTTTCAAATTCATGACCAAAAATAGTATTATGATGACGGCCATCGTCACTGCAAAAATAACCATTGAAGAATCTAAGATTGGATTATCTCCAAATTTATGAGCTAAAAAAAGTTGTCTAGATAGTCCGATGAATGGAACAAACGCCGTTACAATCAGAATTAACCACAACCACCACTGAGTAAATTTCTGTTTTTCTTGGAATTCGACTTTCATAATTTATCAAATTTTGTCAAGTCTCAAGATAGTAAATATGATTCTAAAATTTAAAGTACTGTTAAGAGCCAAAATAGAGAATATTTATATAATAATTATTCTCTCATAAGTAAATTCTTGAGTAATTTATGGCGCAGATGCTTCAACCGCAACATTGAAAATTTTATAAGCAACATCCAGAAAAGTGATGATTCTATTAAAACCTTACTGTCAGTAAGCCGCATAGAAGGATTGTGTTGCAATTAATGCCGATTTACGCCATAGAATGCAAACCAACCATATTTCCTTCGGTATCAGAAAATAACGAAATAAATCCTTGTTCACCAATTGACATTTTCGGTCTATGAATTTTTCCTCCAGCTTGCTCAATACGTTGCTCTTCGGTTGTGCAATCAGCACTGTCAAAATATATCAGTGTCGAATTTCCTCCAGCTTTTACATCTTCCATCTTTACCAAGGCGCCACCACAACCATAAGTTTCCATATTGTCGGCGAAAGTTCTCATTTGCATATCATCATCGGTAGGACTAAGCATATTTTCCAATTTGATATTCAATGCAGTTTCATAGAATTTAGCGGCTCTTTCCATATTATCAACATAGATTTCGAACCAAACGATGGGATTTCTTGCACTCATAATAATTTCAGTTTTAAGATTTGAATAAAGTTAGTATAAAATAATTGCTTCATACTTGCCATACGACAAGAAATTTATTTTTCGAAAACTTCTTTTCGGATACGACTTAGGGATGTGTCAGTAACTCCCAGAAAAGATGCAATGTATTTTAGAGAAGCTTGTTGAATAATTTTTGGTTTTTCATTTAGAAGTTTTAGATAACGATCGCTCGC
Organism: Flavobacteriales bacterium; assembly: GCA_038242935.1. Classification (GTDB taxonomy): domain Bacteria; phylum Bacteroidota; class Bacteroidia; order Flavobacteriales; family Flavobacteriaceae; genus Flavobacterium. Next base: position 11,306 of record JBBSRP010000068.1, on the reverse strand, counting down.
ACTTACACTAATCATATCAATGTGGCGTTGTTTTAAACTAAAAAGTTGATTAGACATCCAAGCTCTTCCCCATTCGCTGAAACCTGCACTCTGATGATACAACTCTTGAAAAATATTGAACTTAATTTTCCAAGCCACACCATTGGTTAAAGCTTGAAGGTTTTCCTGCGCAGGAATTCTTGTAAATAAAGAAGAAACTTCTATCACAATTTCATTCTCACCAATAAAATCTGTAGTAATTTCATCGTCTTTATAATTGTGGGTAAAAGCTTTTACCAAGCCGCTTTCAATGATAAAATATTCGTTAGCCATTTTACCTTTTTCCAAAAAGAAGTCTCCTTTTTGAAATTCTATCCTTTGATGAGCATCGCAAATTAGTAGAAGACCCTCTTGCTTTATCTGCGGATGTTGATATATCTGGCTTAGAATTTTGTTTTCCATATAATATAGCTGTAACTTTTATAAGATATTAATTTAAAAAACATTATCTGTTTGCAATCAAGATACTTTATTTTACAAAAATGTTCTAAAATACAGATCTGCAGAATAAATGCCACTTTACTTGACCGAGCTTATAAAGCAAAAATCATAGGTTATGCGATCAATCTTTATGTATATTACATCTTCAACATTATCAATATTGATGGTGTCTTTTTGTTTTGAAGTAATTTCCATTCCGTCGTAAATATATTTTGTATTCTTTGTTTGAGGTTTCGAATATGCTGCAGATTTATTGACAAGCACTCCATTTTGAGCACCTTCGCCCCAAATTTGTTGTGCAGATGTACAGCTTTTGGGAATAAGGAATAAATTTGTTCGCTTAATTCCCTTATAATATTTATTCTTCATCCATTCTCTCGATAGATATTTTACCGATATATCACTTAGAACATAAATTGGATATTCTTCTACTAAACCTCTTGCGACAGCATCGTCAACATAATTCTGAATATCAACTTTCACAATTGACGTTTTAACTTTTGGAGCACATCCGCTAAGAATTAAAAAAAGAAATAAATACTTCATAAAATGTTGGTTCTAAAACTATTGTGCTTCTTGTGATATTAACTCGAAATCTATTTTTCCGTCCTTACTTACCTTATATTTAAAAATGGCTTTTCCTAAAACGTGACCATCTTCGTAATCTGCAATAATCCAATCACGACCTAAAACTTGAACATTCAGAAAGTGCATTGTTCCACCTAAAACTGCTTTCATCGGAATGATTTCTGGCTGATCCTTAAGCTGATCTGCAATATATTCTGAAGGATTGATAATTCCTTGATCCATCAATTTTCTACCTTCAAAATCGTTGGCGTACCAATAATTTGTTTCGGCACTCTTGTCCATTAGATCTTTTCTTAAAGAACTGTTTTCATTTTTAAGTTTTTCAATTTTAGTGTTTAGACTATCGATTTCGGCCGTCGAGCTTTCTGGTTTTTTCTCTATCTCTGCGCAGCTTAAAACGCTTAATGCGACACTAATAAAAATTATCTTTTTCATTTTTAGAGCACTTATTGGATTATTTCTTTGCTGACTTAAATTCAGTAGTTGTAAATATAGCTGAAAAATTTGTCCCATAGAGAGAGAAAAGAATGTTGAATAGCAAATTTGAGAATTATTTATTTCTTTTAGAACTGAGAAGTAATGGAGCGCAAATAATAGCAATAAAAGAAGCAGATATTGCAGTCATGATTACTTGTCCATAAGGTTGATAGTTTAATTATATAGATAACATCTGCCTAATGATTATAATACTTTACTACTTTATCTGTTGACAGACTACTTTTTTGAGCTGACTAACAGCCCTAGAGGTATTAAAAAAAACACTAAGACAACAATCATAGTGTAGAATTTAATGTAGTTAAATACATATAAATAAGGAATAAAGAAATATGCAAGATGTAAAATTCCATCTTTTAAATCTAAGAAATATTTTTTACTGCTAATTCTGTATTTAGCAAAATCAAAAATAGTAATTAGAAATAAAATTAAAAGACATGAAGCTATAGGCGTCATAATACAAAATCCCACTCGCTGATATAAGCTTTCAAATTTTATTAAGTCAAAATCCCAAATTGCATAGGAAATTGAAAATGCAGTAATAACCAGTAATAATACTGAGACTATATACTTCAAATATTTTTGAAATTTCTTAAAAACGTGAGATATTTTAATGTAGGTAAATGAAATGTTCTGAACCCTATCATTAAAAACTGTCAAAATATTTCCTTTAATTCTCTTTTTGTAATGAAATTTTGTAGATGTTTCAAAATGGAATAAAATATTTGGATTGTTTGGCGAAATTGAATTACGCACGTCAGATATTTTTGTACAGTCATTAATTATGTCCAAGACGCAAAATTTATAACTATCTTGTATTGCAAAGGCTTCAATTTTTCCGTCTTTGTCAAAGATAATTTCGTGTAGCTTGCCAGTAAATAATTCATCATCAATAGTTTTTATATCTGCTTTTGTGTAATGAATATCGCCAAGTTTGTGATTAACGTTATTTTGTTTATTGGAATTTGTTAAGTAATCCCAGCTATTTTGAAATTTAAAAATAGAATATCTTTTTTCAAGTCCTAATATGAATACTAACTTGTGAACAAAAATACCTATGATTCCCGACAAGCAATACAACGATGTTAGTACGTAGAAAACACTAAGAAACGATACGGAGTCATTCAGTATTATTGGAAACTTATTCTCATATATAAGTATAAAATTGTTCAAAATTTCTTGTGGCGTAATTCCGAAAATTTTGTTAAAATTTGTGCGGGTGTAATTTTCGATCATCACAATTGCAATACAAAATAATGCGATACTTATTATACTAAATAAAATATTCCATAGAAGCCGTTCAAAATTGTTACCTGAGTCAAAATGTTTTGTGAATTTTCCCGAAAAAAAAGCTCTACGAAATAATATTCCCGGAAATAAAAATACCATTATGTAAATAATGGTATTGAAAGCAATATTGATGCTCATAAATTAATTTATATCGAAATAGTAATCTTTCTGTTTTTTATTTCAATTTGTTCGCTTTTCGCATTTTCACTAATGAGTCTATCAATAGCATTTTGAAACTTAACCTTGTCAGAATCGTTCTCTAATAACATCTCAATATTTTCATCATCACTTTTGACGACATAATTATCGATAGTACGAAGATGCTTTAAAATTAAGCTAAATGTTCGGGGAAGAAAATTTAAATATTTCATTTGAACGGATTTACTCAGTAAATATAATATATTAAAATGGAAACAACCTAAAATACTGTAATCTTTATATTGTGTAAATCAACAAAAAAATTAAACCACTCCAATATTACAGTTTCGCGTTTTTTAGTTTTATAGCAAATTTGTAAATTATTATAAGGTTTAAGGAGTTGGTTCACAAAATTATTATAAAAATTAATGGAATATTTCAAAATCTTTCCATAGCCGTGATGGCAACGGAAATCTTGCTCCAAAATATTTCTTTAGATTTTTAGGTTTGTAAGAGCGACCAACGGAAGCTCCTTACAGGCCTAAAAAATCTAGAAATTTTAGGAGCAAATTGCAGAGAACAGCACGATTAGCTCCAAAAAAAATTACTTACTCTTCTCTACGTTCTTCATTTCGTGCCAATGTTTATCCAGATTATTGAAATCAATCGGCATCGCGGGAGCTTGATTAGGAAGGCGACCGCTGTCAAATGCGCGTTGCAAAATCGTCTCTATCAGATAATCCTCGTTGACGGTAAACGGATCATAACCGCGTTTTATATCAATATCGAATACCTTTGCGGTATTGCTAGCCCAAAATGCTTTCCAACCGCTTTTGTGATCTTTCACAAGATCGAAAAGCGTAATTCCAGTCTGTCTATAAACGAGCTTTACCAAAATTTGACCTTGTTTACGAGACAGTTTTTTAAGTTTTGCCGTAAACTCATCTTCGATATAATTTTCTACAATTTTGAAGTATTTGCGCTTCTCTTTTGCAGTCTTCATCTTGTCCATCGTGGCATTGAGAATCGTAAGTCTTTCGGCGGCAATTTTTGCATACGGATACACCACATAAACGCGGTTTTGCAACAGTAAAAAATCTTTTGCAGCCTCGGCATCAAGTTTATTTCTGTATATAATAACTTCCTCAAGCTCCAGAATTTGAGCAAGCAAACTGTCGTTTTCCACAGCATCATAATCGACCAAAAGACTATCTTTCGACTGTACTTGGGCCTGAGTTTGAATTGCAAATAATATAAAAATCACCAGAAAAAATATTCTCATTGTATAGAAAATTTAAGCCAAAATTATGCAATCTGTTGGCAAGTCTGATGCCAAATCTTTAAATTAGCAAAAAAAATAGTATGAATGACAGTATTCTTAGCCCAAAATCACTTGAATTTCTAGAAAAATATCTCAATAATGCCTCTCCTACTGGTTTTGAAGCCGAAGGTCAGAAGCTGTGGATGGACTACCTAAAGCCGTATGTAGACACGTTTATTACCGATACTTACGGCACGGCTGTGGGGGTGATAAATCCAGATGCAAAATTTAAAGTTGTTATAGAAGGTCACGCCGATGAGATTTCGTGGTACGTGAACTATATCAACGACAAAGGATTGATTTACGTGATTCGCAACGGTGGATCTGATCATCAAATTGCACCGTCAAAACGCGTTAATATTCATACAAAAAACGGAATTGTGCGCGGCGTTTTTGGTTGGCCAGCGATTCATACTCGCTCTAAAGAGAAGGAAGAATCTGCCAAATTAGATAATATCTTTATCGATATTGGTTGTGATAATAAGGAAGAAGTTGAAAAACTGGGCGTCCACGTAGGATGCGTAATTACATATCCCGACGTATTTGAAGTGCTTAATGGCAACAAATTTGTTTGCCGCGCGATTGACAATAGAATGGGCGGTTTTATGATTGCCGAAGTCGCGAGAATGCTTAAAGAAAATAATATTACGCTGCCTTTTGGAATCTATATTACCAATTCTGTTCAGGAGGAAGTGGGCCTTCGCGGTGCCGAAATGATCACTCAGACCATCAAGCCAAATGTAGCAATTGTCACCGACGTTTGCCACGACACTACGACCCCAATGATCGAGCAGAAAGTGGAAGGAAGTGCCAAAATTGGCGACGGCCCAGTCATTACTTATGCGCCTGCTGTCCAAAATAATCTGCGCGAACTCATTATAAATACTGCTCAGGAAAATGACATCCCATTTCAACGTCTTGCCTCGTCGAGAGTCACGGGAACAGACACAGATGCCTTCGCTTATAGCAATGGTGGCGTGGCTTCAGCGCTTATTTCGCTGCCACTTCGCTATATGCACACGACCGTCGAAATGGTACATAGAGACGACGTCGAGAACGTAATTAAATTGATTTATCAGACATTATTAAAGCTTGAAAACGATCACGATTTTTGTTATTTCAAATAATTATTAGCAGGAGCTTTATCCCGCTTTTCTCTACAATCTTGAGCGGCAATTTGCCGCAGCAGTCGGCAGTCAAGGAGCTTCCTCCGGTCGCTCTTGCCTGCCGCTGCTGCAAAAAAGGCAAATTCCCGTTCAAGGATTTTCGTTGCAATCGGGGCTAGGGCTTTACGTAATTCAACACTATCTAAATTATAAAAATGAAAATTCTGCTTCTAGAAGATGACTTTACTTTATCGACAGAAATTGTGTCCTTTTTTAGGAGCAAGTCTTTTCATTGTCAGCCGTTTTACGACGGAAGTTTACTGCTTTCTCAGTACAAGCCTGCCATTTATGACCTAATTGTTTTGGATATAAATGTTCCAGGCACTTCGGGACTTGAAGTCTGCCGAGCGATTCGCGCAGCCGACAAAATTGTTCCGATAATTATGCTCACCGCTTTTGGCGAACTCGAAGACAAACTTTCAAGTTTTGACAATGGCGCTGACGATTATCTTGTAAAACCTTTTCACTTTGAAGAGCTTTTTGCAAGAGTCACTTCCCTCCTTCGCCGCAAGGAAATTCCCCAGCAGATTTCGGACAAAATCACAATTGCCGATTTGGATATCTTTCAAAATCAGAAAAAAGTAGTTCGCAATGGCGAGGAAATAAAGTTAACACCAAAAGAATTTAAACTTTTGGAAACTCTCGCTCAAGCCAAGGGAAATGTGATCAGCAAAGAAAGTATTTCAGAAAAACTGTGGGATTATCATATTGAGACAAACCTAAATACCATCGAAGTCTACATCAATTTTCTACGCAAAAAAATCGATAAGAATTTCGAAACAAAATTAATCCACACTAAAATAGGCTACGGATATTATCTTAGCGAAACTGAATGACCTTAAAAACCCGAATATCGATACTCACTTCTCTAGTCTTTACGGTGCTTTTTGCACTGGCATCGACCTTGATATTTGTGTTGTATTCAAATTTTAGGCAAGAGGAATTTAGACTTCGATTGCAAAATAAAGCATTATCTACCATCAAACTTCTCGCGTACATAGAAGGAATGGACAAGAAAGTTTTGAATATCCTAGACCAGAATTCGATCAATCAACTGTACGACGAGAAAACATTGGTTTTTGATTCAGATTACAATCTTATTTACAGCAGTCTTGACGATGCAAAGATTTCGTGGTCAGTTGCAGATTTGCAATACCTCAAAACTCACGGAACTCTTTTCAAACAACAGGGAGATTACGAAGTGTACGGTGTTTTTTTCGATACTGATACTGACGATTATTACGCACTCATTGCAGCCGCCGATAGCAATGGAAAGCGAAAACTGCAGTTTCTGCAATTCTCCCTTATTATCTCTTATCTAATTTTTACTGCACTTTGTTGGATTCTAACTTCTTATATAGTTGGCAGACTTCTGCGTCCATTACTGGATTTCCATCAAAATATAAAAAACATCAATGAGAACAATCTCGATACTAGAGTTGAAGCAAAAAGCAATAAAAACGAAATCGATCTTATTGCTACGGAGTTCAACTTTATGATGGACAGAATTGAAGTTTCGTATCAAAAACAAAAGGAATTTACGGCTCACGCTTCGCACGAATTGCGGACGCCACTTTCGAGAATTACGTCTCAATTAGAAAACCGAATTTATGCTGAAAAACTTCCAGAACATAAAACATTCTTGTCAAATATTCTGAAGGACGTTAATCAAGTAACCGAATTAATTCACTCCTTGTTGATTCTTTCCAAATTGGATAGCACCGCAATTGCATCTCAGGAAATCTACCGCATTGACGAAATTATCTTTACCGTTATTGAGAAAATCACAACAACTTTTCCTGATTTCACTATACTTTTCGATATTGAAGAAAGTGATAATCTCGACGCACTTTTGGAAATTAGTGGCAACGACAAATTACTCGAAATTGCGATTAACAATATTCTAAAAAATGCCTACTTCTATTCAGATAATAAGCAGGCACAGATTATAATTTCATCTCAGAATGATCAACTGCTAATTACCTTTGTAAATTCTGGAGCTACTTTGGATGCCAAAGAACAGCAAAATCTGTTTCAACCTTTTATGAGAGGTAAAAATACCAACAAAGTTTCAGGATTTGGCCTTGGACTTCGCATCGTGCAACGCGTGCTACTGATGCACAAAGCAAGCTTGCATTACTCGGCTTCTCAAAACCTCAACAGCTTCCAAATTATCTTCGAAAAACGCGAAAACGCTAGTATTTAGAGTTTCTTAATAAAACTTAAGGTGTTTTTAAGGTCAGTATTAAGGACTCTTAAAGGTTGATAGAACAATTTTGTATCAGAAAAAATAACTGATACAATGAAAAACCATTTTGGACTACTCCTACTCCTTCTCTGTCAGAGTCTAACTCACGCACAAACTGCGATGAGTCTGCAAGAATGCGAATCGGAATTTTTAAAGAACAACCTCTTTCTTTTGGCAGAGCAATATAATATTGACGCCGCCGAAGCACTGATCGTTCAGGCTCGTATTTGGGAAAACCCATTACTCACCGCAGAACTTAACGCCTATAATCCTGACGCTAATCGCTATTTCGACATTGGTAAAAACGGTCAAAAAGTCTTCGGAATCGAACAAATTATCTATCTCGGCGGAAAAAAGCGAAATGAAAAACGTCTTTATCAAACTGAGAAAAGTATTGCGCTTTTAGAATTTGACGATTTGCTTCGGAACCTTAAATACCAACTGCGTTTCAACTTTTTTGAAATTTACTACAGTCAACAAAAAATTGATGCTACTGATAAACAGATCGAGCACATTCAAGAGCTTCTTTCCTCCTATACTATTCAAGTAAAAAACGGAAATATTCCACTACGTGATCTTGTTCGCCTGCAGTCGCTATTTGTGAATTTCAAAAATGAACGTATTGAATTCCTAAATAGCTCGATTGAAGCTCAGAAAGAACTCAAACTTCTCACATCTCAAAGGGAGACCATAACACCTGTTTTTAACGACATCACTTTCGAAAAGTATACAAAATCGATTGTCGATACTGTAGACGGCCTGCAGAAACAAGCTTTAAGCTCTCGACCAGATTATCTTTCGAAACAAAAAGAAATTGAAGCACAGCAATTTAATCTAAAGTGGCAAAAATCTTTGTCCATTCCTGACTTGACAATTGGCGCAAACTACGATCAACAAAGTGGCGCTTTCAATAATGAAGCAAATCTTACGCTTGCAATTCCACTTCCACTTTGGAATTCTAACAAAGGAAATATTCAGCACGCAAAAGTGATGGTTGAGCAGTCAAAAGCCATTAGCAATCATTCTACTTGGCAAATATCTACCGAAGTAACTGCAGCTTACGAAAAATGGAATATGGCTCGAGAAAATTATATCGAACTCTATCCTGCAATAGGACAAGATTTTCAAATTGTCTACGACGGAATTCTAAACAATTTCAGAAAGAGAAATATCAGCTTGATGGAATTTACAGATTTTATGGAGAGTTACAATCAAGCAAATATTCAGCTCAATGAATTAAAGAAAAATGTGGTGCAAAGCGCCGAAGAACTCAATACAACCATCAATAAAGACCTATTTTAAAAAGATCAAAAATGAAAAATAAATTATTGGCATTATCTACTGCATTGCTGCTTTCATTAGCTTCTTGTAATGAGACAAATAATCAAGCTCCAAAGACAGTCAGCTTTTCACTTAGTGACACAATGCTAGAGACAACAAAAATTTCAAAAGCAACGATGCAACAACTTAAAAACGAACTCACTTTTAACGGTCGCATTACCGCCGACGACAATAAAGCTATCGATGTATACCCGCTAGTGGGCGGAAACGTAGAAAAAGTAAATGTTGAATTGGGAGATTATGTAAAAAAAGGTCAAGTTTTAGCAACCATAAAAAGTACCGATATCGCAGATTTCGACAAGCAGCGGATTGACGCGAAGAACGATTTGCTTGTTGCAAAAAACAATTTGAAAGTTTCACAGGAACTATTTGAAGGAAAATTAAACTCTGACCGAGAAGTACTTCAAGCAAAATCGGAAGTAGAAAAAGCTCAGTCGCAAATGCGAAAGATTCAGGAAACCTACAAAATTTACAATATCAAAGCTGGAAGTATTTACGAAGTTACCGCTCCTATTAATGGTTTTATAATTCAGAAAAGCATCAATAAAGATATGCTTTTGCGAAGCGACCGCTCTGAAAATATTTTTGATATAGCCGAAATCAGTGAAGTTTGGGCGATGGCAAATATCAACGAAATTGACATCAACAAAGTCAAAATTGGAATTACCGCAGATATTACAACCTTGAGTTATCCTGACAAAGTTTTTACTGGAAAAATCGATAAGATTTTTAATATCATCGATCCAGAAACCAAAGCTATGCAAGCGCGCGTGAAGCTTGACAACAAAGATTTTTTGCTCAAACCAGATATGAATGCGCTTATAATACTTTCGTATACCGAAGACGAAAAAGCAATTGCAATTCCAAGTAGCGCGGTAATATTCGACAAAAGTAAAAACTACGTGTTAGTATTCAAAGACCGAAATAATATCGAAACTCGCGAAGTTCAAGTTTTACGTCAAGTTGGAAAAATTACCTATGTAAAAAGTGGTTTGAAAGATGGCGAGAATGTTATAACCCAAAATCAGCTGTTTATTTACAGCGCTCTAAACGATTAAAGAATGAATAAGTTTATCAGAAACATAATTGCTTTTTCACTCAAGAATAAAGCCTTTACATTTTTTTGGGTAGCACTTTTGGCGGTCGCAGGATTTATTTCTTTTAAGAATATGCCTATCGAAGCATTTCCGGATGTTACCAATACTCAGATAATAATTATCAATCAATGGACAGGTCGTAGCGCCGAAGAAGTAGAACGTTTCGTGACTACTCCTATGGAAATTGCGATGAATTCTGTACAGAAAAAAACTAGCGTTCGATCGGTAACGATGTTCGGACTTTCGGTAATCAAAATCATCTTTGATGATGGCGTTGACGATACTTTCGCGCGACTTCAAGTAAATAATTTACTTAAGAATGTCTCTCTTCCTGATGGTGTTGAAGCTGATGTGCAGCCTCCTTACGGTCCGACCGGTGAGATTTTTAGATATGTTCTTAGAAGTGATACTCGCGACTCCAGAGATTTACTAACTATTCAAAACTGGCAAGTCGATCGCGAATTACGAGCCGTTGCTGGTATTGCAGATGTAAATGCTTTTGGTGGATTAGAAAAAACCTACGAAGTAAGTGTCGATCCAACAAAACTTGCCAAATATGATGTTACGCCTCAGCAGGTTTATGAAGCCGTAAGCGAGAGCAACCTAAATATTGGTGGCGATGTTATCGAAAAAAACAATCAAGCTTATGTGGTTCGTGGAGTTGGTCTTGTACAATCAATTCAAGATATCGAAAATATAATTGTCGATCAAGCCGCAGGAAACCCTATTTTGGTCAAGCATCTTGCCCACGTCCATAGCTCTGCGATGCCTAGAGTTGGTCAAGCCGGATTAAACGACGATGACGATGTTGTCGAGGGAATTGTGGTGATGCGAAAAGGCGAAAATGCCAAAGAGGTTCTGGAAAGACTTAAAGAGAAAATATTCGAACTCAACAATGGAATTCTCCCAAAAGACGTAACATTGGAAACGGTTTACGATCGCGATATGCTGATGAACTTTACAACAAGCACCGTAATGTTTAATCTTACCGAGGGAATCATCCTAGTGACTTGTATCGTGTTACTATTTATGGCAGATTGGCGCACGACTTTCATTGTTGCAATCGTCATTCCGCTATCATTATTATTTGCGTTTTTATGCTTGAGAATGATGGGAATGAGTGCGAATCTTCTAAGCCTTGG
>JBBSRP010000067.1:0-13257 GCA_038242935.1 Flavobacteriales bacterium | reverse complement strand
TGGAAGGTGTGCAACCATCATTCAGACAAGTACCACCAATATGAGATTGATGTTTCTCTATAAGAATTGTTTTCATTCCCGAATTAGCCAGCGACATCGCTAGAGGATTTCCCGCTTGTCCGGAGCCGATGATTATTGCGTGTACTTTTTTCATATCAATTTTTACTTAAGAGTCTGTTTTTTCAAAGTTATCTAAATAATTTAAAGATTTAAAGATTGGAAAATCTAAATGATCGAAAATATCAAAATAATCAAAATGAGGAGGAGGATTTTATAAATTGAAAAATTTGAGAGACCTTGATGGTTGAAAGAGCTAAGAAAAATAGAAAACCCAAAATATCGAAAAAATTGAAAGGTTGTTCTATTTATCGTGTTTTTTCTACTTGGATGTAATTTTCATTGAATTAATAGTCATCTTTATTTCTTAATGTACATTTCTCCATCTGAGAATCCATTTTTCTTGACAAATTCTCGGAATTCTTTTTTAGTGAGTTTTATTCGAAATGGTCTGTTATCATCTGCCTCTGCTTCGGTAATTTCATTTAATAAGTTTATTTCGTTTTCCGTTGTAATTCCGTTCAAATTCAAGATACCTCTAAATAAATTCAGTTTCAGAACCTCCCAAGAATTAGTTTCCTGGTCAAATTTATTTAAAAAATAATATCCTTTAAATCTTTTTAAAATATCCTTCTGTTTCAGGTTGAAGATTGTATCTAGATATTGATAGTTGGAAAATAAGGAATCATTTATAATATTGACCTTAAACTTGAAGTTTGTTTTTTTATCGAATATGCTGTCTCCCATTAGTATTTCGCCCTTTCCTAATTCTGAAATATTAACGGTATCAGTTAAAATTATTTTTTTAACAAAATGGTACTTTGTAATTTCTAGTTCAGTATTAACTTCCGAATTGTAGTATGTTCCAATTAATTTTTTAGGAATTTGATCTAGCTCTCGTGATTCGGTAGGTTGTGCCTCTTCAAATTGAACTAATGGTTTTTTGCACGAAAACATAATTGCCGCGAAAACTAAGAATATTAAAGTAAATATTTTCTTCATAAATTTTTTAATTCGAGATTTCAGCATTCAGCATTCAGCTAACAGCTACAAGCTCTCTTCATACATTTTCAACAACGCATTTACCGTATTATAATTCCGAATAGTAGCCGTAAGATTCAGCTTTTTCTCAATATACTTTCCGTCAAGACGAGTTTTACCAACGCCAACATCATACTTAATAAATAAGCGACTTTCATCAATAACAGCTTCGTCAGGTTTGAATTGACTAATTTTCAAATCATTAATGCTGCCCGCTTGCAATGACTTTGACATAAAAGCTACGTACAACTTCTTGATGTCGGCATCTTTCTCCTTTAAATAAGGATTGTTATTTAGACAGGCTTTTAAATCTTCGATGCCAATTACAATGATCGGCACATCGTGACCAAAGGCTTTTGTAATCTCTTGTCTGATTTTGAAACCTACTGATGCAGGATTGCTTTCTTCTGAATCTACAAACACATTTCCACTCTGAATATAAGTGCGGACATTCTGGAAACCCGCATCCTGCAAGGCAGTGACAAGCGCATCCATTTTAATCATATGATGTCCAGAAACATTTATTCCGCGAAGAAGCGCCAGATGTGTAGTCATTTTAAGATTTTTGATGTTCAAAGATAAATTTTTATAAGAAGGTTTTTTTTAAAAGTCAAGGTTTTTAAAAATAAGGTCAAGTATTTGCCCAATTTCGAGAATAGTGCTATTTAATAGCTAATATCATTATATTTCAAGGGATTCTGATGAGTTCCGATTAACTTTATAAGACAATAAAATTCTTATTACGTGACAAAAGCAGTCCACATTTTGCAAAAGCAGAAGTAAACAAAATTTTAAGTCAAATAGTTGTTTAAAATAATTAATTTTGCAGCCATATTTTCAATGCGATAATAATACCTATTATGAAAACAATACAATTCAGAGAAGCTATTTGTGAGGCGATGAGCGAAGAAATGCGCCGCGACGAGACCGTGTATCTTATGGGCGAAGAAGTAGCTGAATATAATGGTGCCTACAAAGCATCAAAAGGAATGTTAGACGAATTTGGAGCTAGACGTGTAATTGACACGCCTATTGCAGAACTTGGTTTTTCTGGAATCGCTGTAGGATCTGCAATGAACGGCTGTCGTCCGATTGTGGAATATATGACTTTCAACTTTGCATTAGTTGGTATCGATCAGATTATAAACAACGCTGCCAAGATGCGTCAGATGTCGGGCGGACAATTTAACATACCGATAGTTTTTCGCGGACCAACAGCTTCTGCAGGTCAATTGGGTGCTACTCACTCTCAAGCTTTTGAAAGCTGGTTTGCAAATACTCCCGGACTTAAAGTGGTTGTTCCTTCAAATGTTTATGATGCAAAAGGACTTTTGAAGTCTGCCATTCGTGATAACGATCCAGTTATTTTTATGGAATCTGAGCAAATGTATGGTGACAAAGGCGAAGTGCCGGAAGGTGAATATACAATTCCTCTAGGTGTTGCCGATATCAAAAGAGAAGGTACAGATGTTACAATCGTGTCTTTTGGAAAAATCATCAAAGAAGCTTATGCGGCTGCCGAAGAACTTGAAAAAGAAAATATTTCTTGCGAAATTATTGACCTTCGTACTGTAAGACCAATGGACTACGACGCGATTATCAAATCTGTAAAGAAAACAAATAGATTGGTAGTACTTGAAGAAGCGTGGCCCTTTGCAAGTGTTGCTTCAGAGATTACATATATGGTTCAAGAGCGTGCTTTTGACTATCTAGATGCGCCAATTCAGCGCATCACAACTGCAGATACTCCAGCACCATATTCTCCAACTCTTCTCAAAGAGTGGTTGCCAAATGCAGGTGATGTGGTAAAAGCAGTGAAAAAAGTTATGTACAGAAAGTAAAATTCCACCATTTATTAAAAAGCGGATTTCTAAATACTAAAGACGTGAATATTCTGTTTTATAGCAGATATTCACGTTTCTTTTTATAGACTGATGACTGTTTAATCGTGCAAAATTCCCTGAGAAAACCATAATGCTCAGCCAATTCAAAATAAAGTATATTTGAAATTGTTTAGAAACCCCTCTGAACCTATTCGTTTTTTATATGAAAATTAGATTCTTTCTCAACCTAATACTCTTTTTTACTACAATAATTGCTACTGCTCAGACCAAGGTTAGCGGTGTTGTTCTCGATGAGACAAACCTTCCGTTGCCGTACGCAAACGTGCAGTTTAAGGGTTCTAACCAAGGAATAGTTACCAACGAAGATGGTCTGTTTTACCTTGAGTCAAAAAATAATTACCAAGAAATAATCGTCTCTTATGTTGGGTACACAGACAAGGAAGTGGAACTTACCAAATCCGTTACCTATAATATGAAGGTCAAGCTTAGTCAAGGTCAGGAGCTAAGCGAAGTCGTTATTTTTGCAGGTAAAACTTCTAAGAAAAATAATCCTGCGCTAGATATTCTACGTAAAATTTGGGAGCATAAACGCAAGAATGGACTTAAGATGTTCAATCAATATCAACTTGCTAAATACGAAAAAGTCGAATTTGACATGAATTCTATTGATAGTACTTTCATGAAAAATAAACTTTTTAAAGGCATGGAATTTATCTTTGATCAGGTTGATACGTCAAATATAACTGGAAAAACATATCTACCAATTTTTATCAACGAGGCATTGTCTGACGTTTATGGAGATAATAAATTAAAGAAAACTAAGGAAATTCTGAAAGCCAATAAAAACTCAGGGTTTTCTAGCAATCAGCAGATTCTCGCATTCATCAAAGACTTATATGCCGATTATAATATCTACGATAATTACCTGAATTTCTTCGACAAAAGCTTTACAAGTCCATTGTCACGCACCGGAATTGATGTGTACAATTATGTACTTCGCGACAGTGCTTATATTGACAATAAGTGGTGCTACAATATTGTTTTCTATCCTCGTCGTAAAAACGAGTTGACCTTCAAAGGTGATTTTTGGGTAAATGACACCACTTATGCAATCAAGAATATCAATATGGCGGTTACCAAAAGCGCTAATATCAACTGGGTAAAAGACATTTATATCGAGCAGGAATTTGAAGTTTTGAACGATTCGGTTTTTCTACTCCGCCGCGATCACATGATGTCAGATTTTGCTCTTAATAAGAAAGAAAAGTCCAAAGGAGTTTACGGAAAACGTACTACGCTATATCAAGATCACGTTTTTGATCGTGAGCGTCCGTCAGATTTCTATCGT
Organism: Flavobacteriales bacterium; assembly: GCA_038242935.1. GTDB lineage: Bacteria > Bacteroidota > Bacteroidia > Flavobacteriales > Flavobacteriaceae > Flavobacterium. The sequence continues at coordinate 8,967 of JBBSRP010000067.1, read as the reverse complement.
GAAAGCGTGAATTTTACCGATGATGCTATCTATGCAAAATCAGATGAATATTGGAAAGACAATCGATTTGAAAACCTGAATAAAGACGAGCTTGGAGTCTACAAAATGTTAGATACGTTGCAGACAGTCAAGCGTTTTCAGCAAGTTACAAGTCTCGTTTCCATTTTGGGAAGTGGTTATATTGAGTTTGGAGATTTTGATTATGGACCAGTTTTTTCTACAGTTGGTTATAATGAAGTTGAGGGTGTACGAGTACGCGCGGGCGGCCGAACGTATTTTGGTCCCAATGATTTATGGAGAATTCAAGGCTACACGGCATATGGTTTTGGCGACGATAAATTCAAATATGGCATCAACGGAAAATGGATGATTGATCCTCGAAAAAGAATTATTCTGTCGGGTGGAAACAGGCGTGACATCGAGCAGATTGGCGCAAGTCTTACAACGACCAACGATATTATGGGCCGAAGTTTTGCCTCTTCGAGCATTTTCAGCACTGGAGCAAATGGAAAATTGACCAATATCAACTTGAGTAATTTCTCTGTTGAGATGGAAGTTGTCAAGAATTTCGTGATTCAGAGTGGAATTTCTTACAGAACTCTGCGCTCGGCTTCAGACTCTTTTAGCCTTGATTATTACACCCAGGTTCCTACAGTTTTAGATCCAATTGGTGTGGTGGCAGGTGAAGTAAAACAGGCCGAAACCAACATTCAGCTTGACTGGACTCCCAACCGTAAGACAATTTGGTATGGTGTGGAGCGTAGTGATGTGACATCAGATTATACTCGAATTTTCTTGAATTACAGCGCTGGAAACAAGCAGCTTTTCAATAGTGATTTCGATTATCAGAAACTGCAGTTTTATTACAGACAGCCAATTACGATTGGTCCCTTGGGACGCACAAATCTTATTGTAGAGCTGGGTAAAACATTTGGCGAAGTGCCGCTCGGTTTGCTGAGTGTAATTCCTGGAAATCAAACTTATTTTACGATAGAAAATACATTTAGCAACCTCGATTATTACGAATTTGTATCTGACGAATATGCAACTTTCCAATGGACTCATAATTTTAATGGAAAGATTTTTGCCCGTATTCCGGGACTTCGCAAGCTTAATTGGCGTGAAATCATTGGCGTGAAAGGTGTGTATGGAAATATTTCGGATGCCAACAAAGCCATCAATGCTTCGGGCTTAATTTATCGTGCACCCACGGATGGTTATTGGGAATATAGCGCTGGAATCGGGAATATCTTCAAGGTTTTTCGCATCGATTTTAGTTGGAGAGGTAGCTATCTCGACACTCCGGATGCCAGCAAGTTTTCGGTCAAGGGATCTTTCGGCTTCCATTTTTAGGAGCTAATCCGGCTGTCTGTTACAAGAATACATCTGCAAAAGCAATTTTTGCAAACATAATAAGGAGCTTCCTTTGGTCGCTCTTATTTTGTAGCAAAAAATAAGCTTTGCAGCCGTATTGCTTTCCACGACCATCCGGGCTATGGAAATCATAATATTTCAACTCTAATCTCAGGAATTGATATTTAAATTTCAGAATATGTAATATAAGGACATTTCCAAAACACGCAATTCCTAGAAATTTTGCCCAATATCTTTTTATATAGGGAAACAAATTTCGCCAAATGCCAAATTTTGGCTATTTTTGCACCCGATTTAAAATTATAAAGATGACAGCTGACAAAATTAATACTTTTGACGTATTGATCGAAATACCAAAAGGAAGTAGAAACAAATACGAATACGATTTCGAATTTAAAAAAATACGTTACGATAGAATGTTATTCTCATCAATGATGTATCCTGCAGATTACGGATTTATTCCAGAAACTTTAGCTCTTGATGGTGATCCATTAGACGTTTTAGTTTTGGTAACCGAGCCTACTTTTCCTGGATGTGTTATGGAGGTAAAACCTATTGGTGTATTTCACATGGCAGATGACAAAGGTCAAGACGAAAAAGTAATCTGTGTGCCAGTTTCAGATCCTATCTGGAATACGCTAGAAGATTTGGGTGATATCAATCCACACCTTTTGAAAGAAATCGAACATTTCTTCCAAGTTTACAAAGATCTTGAAAATAAAAAAGTAGATGTTGGTGGTTGGGGAGATGCTGCAGAGGCAAAACAAATTCTTGTTGAGTGCATCGAGCGTTTTGAAGCCATAGAAAATAGAGAAGAAGGATTGTTTAGCATTAAATAATTTACTTTTCCTACATATTAAAAAAGGCAGCGTTTGTAAAAACGCTGCCTTTTTTGTTTAAATTTGATTCTATTACAACCAAATTTTCAAAATTTAAACCTTTTATCTATGGATTCATTAATGATTTATGTCCCGATTGCAATGGCAATTTTAGGGCTGGTATTTATGTGGGCAAAGCGAAGCTGGGTTCTGAAGCAAGATCCGGGAGATGGCAAGATGAAAGAGATTTCAGATCATATATACGAAGGTGCCTTAGCTTTCCTAAATGCTGAATATCGATTACTCGCAATTTTTGTGGTTGCAGCAAGTATCGCCTTAGCACTCGTTTCATACTTTGTTCCTACAACCCACATTCTTATCGTTGTAGCCTTTGTTTTTGGTGCTTTTTTCTCGGCACTTGCGGGCAATATGGGAATGAAGATCGCCACAAAAACGAATGTTCGTACCACACAAGCCGCTCGTACAAGTTTGCCACAAGCTCTCAAAGTTTCTTTTGGAGGTGGAACGGTAATGGGACTTGGAGTTGCAGGTTTGGCAGTTTTAGGACTTACTGGATTCTTTATTATTCTATTTCACTATTTTATGGATGGTGTTTGGACAAACACCCATGATATGACGATTCTGTTGGAAACCTTAGCAGGATTTTCACTTGGTGCAGAATCGATTGCATTGTTTGCTAGAGTAGGTGGAGGAATTTACACAAAAGCCGCAGATGTTGGTGCCGATTTAGTTGGTAAAGTAGAAGCTGGAATTCCAGAAGATGACCCACGTAATCCTGCAACTATTGCAGATAATGTTGGTGACAACGTAGGAGATGTAGCAGGAATGGGAGCCGATCTTTTTGGGTCTTATGTTGCAACAGTACTTGCCGCTATGGTGTTAGGAAATTACGTGATCAAAGATATGGGCGGAATTATAGACGATGCCTTTGGAGGAATTGGCCCTATTTTACTTCCGATGTCAATCGCTGGTTTCGGGATATTATTCTCGATAATCGGAACATTAGTTGTGAGCATAAAAGATAATAATGCCAAAGAGAAACAAGTTCAGTCTGCTCTTAATGTTGGAAACTGGATCTCAATCGCTCTGACAGCAATTGCGTGTTATATTTTGGTAAAATATATGTTACCACCAACAATTCAAATGAATTTTTATGGAGAGGGAATCAAAAATATCGACTCTATCAACGTCTTCTATGCAACGATAGTTGGGCTTATAGTTGGAGGAGTTATTTCGTCAGTAACAGAATATTATACAGGACTTGGTACAAAACCAGTTATGGCAATTGTTCAAAAATCTTCGACGGGTGCTGGGACAAATGTTATTGCAGGATTGGCAACGGGAATGATTTCAACTTTCCCAACAGTGCTTTTATTCGCAGCAGCAATCTGGATTTCGTATGCCTTCGCAGGTTTCTACGGAGTTGCACTTGCAGCTTCGGCCATGATGGCAACAACAGCGATGCAACTTGCTATTGATGCTTTTGGGCCAATTGCAGACAATGCTGGAGGAATTGCCGAAATGAGTGAACTTCCAAAAGAAGTACGTACAAGAACAGATATTCTTGATGCTGTAGGAAATACAACAGCTGCTACTGGAAAAGGGTTTGCGATCGCTTCGGCGGCATTGACTTCACTTGCTTTATTTGCGGCTTATGTAACTTTTACTGGAATCGACGGAATCAATATTTTCAAAGCGCCAGTTTTGGCAATGCTATTTGTGGGTGGAATGATTCCAGTGGTTTTCTCAGCTCTTGCGATGAATTCTGTTGGAAAAGCCGCAATGGATATGGTGTATGAAGTAAGACGTCAGTTTAGAGAAATTCCTGGAATTCTCGAAGGAACAGCAAAACCAGAATATGCCAAATGCGTAGATATTTCGACCAAAGCCGCTTTGCGCGAAATGATGTTGCCAGGAGTTTTGACCATTGGTTTTCCTATTGCAGTTGTACTACTGGGAAAATTAGTTTATGGTTCTAATAATCTTTTGATAGCCGAAATGCTTGGAGGTTATATGGCAGGAGTTACAGTTTCGGGCGTACTTTGGGCTGTTTTTCAAAATAATGCAGGAGGCGCTTGGGATAATGCTAAAAAATCTTTTGAAGCAGGAGTAATGATCAATGGAGAGATGACTTTTAAAGGCTCTGACGCGCATAAAGCTGCAATTACCGGCGATACTGTTGGAGATCCATTTAAAGACACTTCAGGTCCATCAATGAACATCTTAATTAAACTTACTTGCCTTATTGGATTGGTGATTGCGCCAATATTAGGAGGCGCAGATTTGCCGGTTGCCAATCTTGATGTTCTAGAAGTGGTTGAGATGGTTCCGTTGGTTCCAGCAACGGCTGTCGTTTCAAAAGAAGTTCGAATAGAAAGTACAAAAGAAGTGGATGGAAAAGTAAAAACAATTGTTACCACTACCGAGGATAATAAAGTTTCGACTAAAGTATTTGAAGGAACAGAAGCTGAAGTGGAAGCACAATTACATGATTATCGAAAATGACATTTAATAATTACTCCAAAAAAATCCTCTTAGAAGCAATTCTAGGAGGATTTTAAATTTTCTTGAAAATCTAAAAAGTTTTAGTTTTTCAGTAATTTTTTTGTTGTCTTATTTCCTGATATATCTGTTGCTAGTAACAAATACATTCCTTGTGATAAATTGCTAACATCAATATTTGAGGATTTAGCAGTTTCTAAAACTTTCTGGCCGTTTAAAGTGAAGATTTCGACTGATACAATATCTAATTCAGAACTAATAGAAACCGAATTCGTCGCTGGATTTGGATAGATAGCTACCGACATTTTCGAAAAATCTTGAGTAGAAAGTGGGCCAGTCGTGATTTGGAAATTATCGTAGAAAGCATCTCCGCCATAATTATTGTGAAGCATATTGAAACCTAAAATATCAAGAGAAGTGGTGTTTGGAAAAGTTCCCTGAACCTGATTATTTACATAGTACTTTATGTTTTCGGCTGTAACTTCAATTTTGATATTCGTCCACTCATTCAAAACCCATTCGGTTGCTGCATATTCAAAACCGTAGTTGATATCTTTTATCATATAGATAAAACCTCTATTTTCAATTCCGATTCCTGCAACTGGCACAAATTCTTCTTCAGCATTGATTGCATATAAAGTAAATTCCCAATCAGACCCTAACTTCATATTCGCTTTTACATCATACGAAACAGTAAAGTTATTGAAGTCGGCAGGAGTATCAAAAGTTTTTACAGCGCCAAAAATTGGAAAGAACTGATCGCTAAAGCTTGGCTCATCCGCGTTCTTGAAAGAGAAAGTTCCTTGAGATGCAGTCTCATCAGTAATGATTTGATTGGTTATAAAACCATCAGATCCTTCGGTAACTTGCCAACCGTTTTGATTGTGAATTGTTCCTAATGTAAATCCTTCCGAAGCTTCAAATGATATATTTTGCTGTGCAAATGCTAATGTAGTCAGAAATGCAGCAGCTAATGTGTAGAGTTTGTTCATAATTCTAAGTTTAGATTAACTTCAAAATTATTAATTATTAACCACGTTTTTAAATTCAAATTCTTAAAGATTCGCTAATCTTAATGTTCTAAGTGGTAAATTTCTATGGTATACAAGTCATATATCAACGATTATTCTTTCGGCGAAAGCGTAAATCTTCTCACCTAAACATTCACGGTGCTGCAAAAGCTAACAGCTAAAGGTTAAATGCTGACAGCTCCCTAACTCCTTTAACCGAAGACTAAAACCAAAGCTATATATCTTGCAAAGAATGGACATATTAATTTTCCAAATTCGTGTTGTCAATGTTCTTTCCGCGCAAGCGTAAATTTTCTAAGCAAAAACATTTGTCTCGTTAAATAATCTAATACTAAAAAGGTTATCAGCTAAAGGTTAAAAGCTGCCAACTAATTATATCTTAGAAAAGCCCGTTGAGTTCAGCGTCAATTCTGTTGATGATTGTTCCCAAATCTTCAGGATTATTTACAAAATCGATTGTATCAACGTCGATAATAAGAAGTTTTCCTTTTGAATATCCGTGAACCCACGCTTCGTAACGCTCATTAAGTCGACTCAGATATTCGATAGAGATGGAATTTTCGTACTCACGCCCACGTTTGTGGATTTGGCCTACAAGATTTGGAATTGAACTTCTTAGGTAAATCAGTAAATCTGGCGGAGAAACAAGAGATTCCATCAATTCAAATAGTGAAGTATAATTTTCGAAATCACGATTTGTCAGTAAGCCCATTGAGTGCAAATTGGGAGCAAAGATGTGCGCATCTTCATAAATTGTTCTGTCTTGAATTACAGATTTCCCGCTTTCGCGAATTTGCAAAATCTGACGAAAACGACTATTGAGGAAATATATCTGAAGGTTAAAAGACCAACGCTCCATTTGATGGTAAAAATCATCCAAATATGGATTGTCTACAACATCTTCATAATGTGGCTCCCATCGAAAGTGTTTTGCCAAAAGTGTCGTGAGAGTTGTTTTTCCTGCTCCAATATTTCCTGCTATTGCTATGTGCATTACGGTAGTACGATTTTATAATTTATAATTTCACGGTTTGTAAAAATAGATAAAATATCGCCGTGAAGCTGAAAACTTTTAGCCCTTTTATCAACGTTGTTCAGTTGCATGCCAGTTTCCATTGCCGCAGATCTGAGATAAAACAAATTATCTTTTTTGTAAACGATGCTTCTGCTGTCTACAAATTGACAAAATTCTGTTTCTTGAACAGTTCCAATTTTTTTTATTTTTCCATAAATATCGCAGCTAAACCAATCTAGATTTTCGTCTATCCAAGAAAACTGATTCACATCTGTGGTGTAATGTTTAATTGGAGATTTTACTGCAGTACTTAACTCTTCCAAAGTATTTTTGGAAGTAGAATATAAGCTGATTTTTTGGGTCAAATTATTATAAATCCACAGTTTGTTTTGCGTGCTAATTCCGATAGCGCTGCTAACAATAGGAGTTTCATTTTGCGAAAAGTCGTATTTTATAATTTCGGACAATTGCTTGTCTAGCAAAACTGCCGTATTAAATCGCTCGTAAAAAACCAGAATCTTTAAAGGATTCTGAAAATCGACCTTTGATATTTTTCCAAGTGAGAAATTGTTGTATTCCGCTTGGGTTGAATTCATTGTTTTGTAAAGTGTGTTTTCGTTGATATAATATAACGAATTGAAATTATCGAAGCCGAGAATTGTATCTGCGGTAATTGATGTCTGATTTATCTGGGTAGTTTCTACAAAATTTGCTTGCGCAAAAAGTGTAAAAGTTGAAAGCAATAGAAAAAGAGAAAGCAAGATTTTCATAGGAGCTAAAGTACGCAAAATTGAAAGGGTATGATCAACTGAGTACTTTTATTAGAGATTCCAAATTTTCATAATGTCAATAAATGATTTTTTCGCTCGTTTAAATCTCAATACTTTTCCAGAAATTTGTGCCAGTCTTCAGGATTTCTCTTTTTAATATCAGTTACTATATATTCTGGAATAGGTTCGGAGGCATATAACAATCCATTTCTTTTTAAATATTCAACTATTTGATATTTTAATTTATAATCTTCTGAATCTAGATCTACCACAATCTTTCTAAGTTTCTCTAATATAAATACCTGATGACCATCGACCATTGTGTATAAAGGTTTGTCGAAATCCGCACCATTATTCAAAAGATATAGTGCTACATCTAATTTCTTGTATACGAAGGCATCGGATAGAGGAGATTGTGTAATAAAAGTATTTGATTGAGAGAAATTGATGTGCGCGCCAGATTCAACCAGTAGTTTTACTCTTTCTAAAGTTTTTGTGTCTGAAAGTGAAATTGCAACATTTAATGCTGTCCTTCTTGATTTATCTTTAGTCTTTTTGATTAAGGCATTCTCAATTGAATTTGGATCACCACCCATTTTTAAAAACAACTTCAAAAATCTAATATCGTCGTTTCCCGCAGCCCAAATCATTGGGGTACTTCCTCGGAAATTATTATGTTTATTAGGATCAGCGCCGCAATTTAAAAGAGCGACAGTGCTTTTGTATTTACTATTTCTTACAGATAACATAAGCAAAGTGTTGCCAAATTTACTTTCTTGAAAATCAATGTCTACTTGCTTTGTCTTATAAATTTTATCAATTTCCGATAGATTTTCGTTTTCAACAGCTTTTGCTAAAGACGATAAGGGAGTGTTGTTAAATAATTCGAAATCGCTTCCTACTAATTTATCCTTATCGGTTTGACTATCTGAATTATTACATCGTATAAAACAAATTATTATCAATAATATAAGCGTAATGTTCTTCATATTTTTAAAGTTTTGGACCAAAGCTTGGAGGTGTAATGGCTTGTTTTCTAACTCTTTTTGTGCTTGCGTGTCCATAACTTCTGTTTGAATAAAATTAATAAAATTTATTTACTCAGACAGAGCTGAATTTACAGTCTCAAACTATATTAGGTTTAGACTCTTTAAAATAGGATTTATTGATTCCTCTTTTAATTCAACACTTCTTAAAATTAATTTAATTTTATCGATATCTTTTTCTTCAACTGCTTTATCAAATTGTTCCATTTGACCGCTGGCATAAAGTCTTTCATTTACTGTCATCCCTAAATAGCTATTTTCCATATTTTTAAAATTGAGGATTTGCTCCAGATGCTCTATTTACTTTAACATTTTTAGGGTCAATTATTAATTCCCGTAGACCTTCCTTATTTCCATCTAAAGGTAATGCAGAACGAGTTTGAATGATAT
>JBBSRP010000066.1:0-13290 GCA_038242935.1 Flavobacteriales bacterium | reverse complement strand
TTTCTTCTGCTTTTCTTAATTCGAAAATTGTTCTTCTTGTTACAACATCGTGACGGTGCTCAACAAAATGATGAATCATGTCTTTCAGATTCAACATCTGCGGACGACCATTTACCAGCGCAATATTGTTTACACTAAACGATGCTTGAAGCTGCGTATATTTATAAAGAGTATTCAACACCACATTTGGAACTGCATCTCTCTTTAATATATAGACGATTCTCATACCTGTTCTATCCGATTCGTCACGGATATTGGCGATACCCTCTATCTTTTTATCATTTACAAGATCGGCTGTTTTCTTAATCATATCAGCTTTATTCACCTGATATGGAATTTCAGTCACGATAATGCACTCACGTCCATCCACTTCTTCAAAACCAACTTTTGCACGCATCATAACACGTCCGCGTCCAGTTTTAAAAGCTTCACGCACTCCGTCGTATCCGTAGATAATTCCTCCAGTAGGGAAATCTGGCGCTTTGATATGTTCTATTAATTCGTCAATCTCAATATCATTATTATCGATGTACGCCATCGTACCGTCAATAACTTCAGACAAGTTATGTGGAGGCATATTTGTAGCCATACCTACTGCGATCCCCGAAGCACCATTTATCAAAAGATTTGGTACTCTTGTCGGCATTACTTTCGGCTCATAAAGTGTATCATCAAAGTTTAATTGAAAATCCACAGTTTCTTTGTCAATATCTGCCAAAATCTCTTCCGAAATTTTACGCATTCTCGCCTCGGTATAACGCATTGCTGCAGGACTATCACCATCTACAGACCCAAAGTTACCTTGACCATCGACTAATAAGTAACGCAAGCTCCATTCTTGAGCCATACGCACCATAGCGTCATATACTGATGTATCACCGTGAGGGTGGTACTTTCCTAATACTTCTCCAACAATTCTGGCAGATTTTTTATGAGCTTTATTTGCATAAAGTCCCAAATCATACATTCCGTAAAGAACTCTTCTATGCACCGGCTTGAGTCCATCCCTAACATCTGGAAGTGCTCTCGATACAATTACCGACATCGAGTAATCGATGTAAGCTGATTTCATTTCATCCTCAATATTTATCGGAATTAACTTACCTGCGTCAGCCATATCTATATATTAAATTACAATTATAATGTTAAAAAAAATTTCACGCTAATGTACGGTTTTTTTCTTATTTTATGGGATTACAGATCGTCTTTTTTGATGATTTCTTGTTGTTTAGAGATGGTTAGTATTTATTAAAAATTAGACCATTGAAAGATTCGAGAAATCTAAATAATCTAAAATAGCAAAATGAACTAAATTAAATAATCAGCTACGAGAATTACGATAAATAATCAAAGCATTGACTAATTATTATAATTATTTCAGTCAAGGCGAAAAACTAATGGAGAAGAAATTTAAAGGTGGAATGATTGAAAAAATTAAAGATTCGAGAAATCTTAATTAAATAATTTGTCCTAATTGATGGTTGTAGTTTAAGAACATATCCTATAATTACCTCGGTCAAGCCGAAAAACCAATCTTCGCTTGATGTCTTCTGGAATTCAGTACTTACCTGGCCACCTTTTTTTACGTTTGTACCACTTCCGAAGCACTAATTTACAAATTACAGCTGATTGTTTTTTCAGGAAAACTAAGGGCAAATTGTTCAATATTCGAAGTCATCGTAAAATTTTCATCCTCGTCAGCATTTCTTAATCTTTAAATCGTTTCAATTTTTAGATAATTATATAATTTCTACAATCTCTAAATAATGACTAATTTTATCCTAATTTCGTTTTTTATTCCCTTTTAATTTTGTCAATTAGCTGACAAGTATTTACTGTTGGTAGGGTTTTTGCTCTTTATTCAGTAATTTAATAAAAACAAAATAATTCCTTTAACAGATATGGACGATAATTTTTCACCAAGAGTAAAAGATGTCATCACCTATAGTAAAGAAGAAGCTCTAAGATTAGGGCATGACTTTATAGGCACAGAACATCTAATGCTAGGGATTTTGAGAGATGGTAACGGGAAAGCAATTAATATATTGAATAACTTAGCGATAGATTTGGATTTTTTACGTAGAAAAGTAGAAATCTTAAGTCCCGCCAATCCTACCGTTAGCGTTGGTAACGACAAGAAAAACCTGCATTTGACCAGACAGGCAGAGCGCGCACTGAAAACTACTTTTCTAGAAGCAAAAGTTTTTCAGAGCACCTCTATCAGTACAGCGCATCTTTTACTGTGTATTCTTAGAAACGAAAACGACCCAACAACCAAACTGCTGAATAAGATGAAAATCGATTATGATTCAGCCAAAGAACAGTATATAAATATGACGCCAAATAATGAAGATTTCCTAGAGAATCTGCCTCGCGCTGAGTCATTTAATGACGATTCAGGACAAGATGACAGTTTAAAAGAAGGTGGGTTTGCTAGCCCTGCCAATAAATCGAACAAGAAATCTAAGACGCCAGTTTTGGATAACTTTGGTAGAGATTTAACAGAAATGGCCGAAGAAGGGAAACTTGATCCTGTAGTAGGTCGTGAGAAAGAAATAGAACGAGTATCACAGATTCTTAGCAGACGTAAAAAGAATAATCCGCTGCTTATTGGAGAACCTGGAGTGGGAAAATCTGCAATTGCAGAAGGTCTTGCACTTAGAATTATCCAAAAGAAAGTCAGCAGAATATTATTTGGAAAACGTGTAGTAACTCTAGATTTGGCAAGCTTAGTTGCCGGAACCAAATATAGAGGACAGTTTGAAGAGCGTATGAAAGCAGTTATGAACGAACTTGAGAAGAACGATGACATTATTCTTTTTATTGATGAAATTCATACTATTGTGGGTGCCGGTGGCGCAACAGGATCGCTTGATGCTTCAAATATGTTTAAACCTGCACTAGCAAGAGGCGAAATCCAGTGTATTGGTGCAACAACTCTCGATGAGTACAGACAGTATATTGAAAAAGATGGCGCATTAGAAAGACGTTTCCAGAAAGTAATTGTGGAGCCAACTACTGTTGAAGAAACAATTGAGATTCTGAATAATATCAAAGACAAATATGAAGAACACCACAGCGTAACTTACACACCGGAAGCGATTGAGGCTTGTGTTAAGTTGACAAGTAGATATATGAGTGACCGTTTCCTTCCAGACAAAGCTATTGACGCTTTGGATGAAGCAGGTTCTCGCGTGCATATTACTAATATCGATGTGCCAAAACAGATTGTAGATCTTGAAGCACAGTTGGACGATGTTCGCGCTCTGAAGAATACTGTTGTCAAAAAACAGAAGTATGAAGAAGCAGCAAAACTTCGCGATGATGAAAAACGCATAGAAGCAGAATTAGCCGTAGCTCAGAAAAAATGGGACGAAGATTCGAAGAATAATCGTATCGAAGTTACAGAAGATAACGTTGCCGATGTAGTTTCTATGATGTCTGGAATTCCTGTAAATAGAATTGCACAGACAGAAAGTAATAAACTCGCCAAACTACCTGAACTTATTGAAAGTAAGGTAATAGGACAGAAAGAAGCAGTACTAAAAATTGCAAGATCTATCCAAAGAAATCGAGCTGGACTTAAAGATCCAAACAGACCAATTGGTTCGTTTATTTTCTTAGGACAAACAGGAGTTGGTAAAACTCAACTTGCAAAAGTTTTAGCGAGAGAGCTATTTGACTCAGAAGATGCTCTTATCAGAATTGATATGAGTGAATATATGGAGAAATTTGCAATCTCTAGACTTGTAGGAGCACCTCCAGGATATGTAGGTTATGAAGAAGGTGGACAACTTACTGAGAAAGTGAGAAGAAAACCGTACTGTGTTGTACTTCTTGATGAGATTGAAAAAGCCCATCCAGATGTATTTAATATGATGCTGCAGGTATTGGATGACGGATATCTTACTGATAGCTTAGGACGCAAAATTGACTTTAAGAATACCATTATCATTATGACATCGAACGTTGGAGCAAGACAACTTAAAGACTTTGGTCAAGGAGTTGGTTTTGGGACATCTGCAAGAATTAGTCAAGCTGATGATAACTCGAAAAGTATTATTGAAAATGCACTTAAGAAAACATTTGCTCCTGAATTTTTAAACAGAATTGATGATGTAATTGTATTTAATGCGCTTGAAAAAGAAGATATTAATTTGATTATCGAAATCGAACTAGAAAAACTTTATGCTAGAATTGCAGAGCTTGGATACATTCTTGCAATCTCTGACGAAGCAAAAGCTTTTATTGCAGAAAAAGGTTTTGATAGACAGTTTGGTGCAAGACCGTTAAAAAGAGCTATTCAGAAATATGTTGAAGATGCACTTGCCGAAGAGATCATTACTTCTAAAATTATAGTTGGTGATGAAATCTATATGGATCTTGATACAGACAAAAATGAATTGACAGTTGAAGTTCAAAAGAAAGAACAGCCAGCTAAATAAGATTATAATTTGAACACTATTAAAGCAACCTTCAGCAATGTCGGTTGCTTTTTTTTATTCAACTTTCGTTAAAATAAAAAAGACCTGCAATTGCAGGTCTTTTTTATAAAGTAAATTTCAAATTTACTTCATCAACTCTTCTTCAATCTGAATTGTCTGAAGGAATTTTACTGTATTGATAATATCAAAATGCAAAATGCGATCATTCTCCACAAGTGTAACCTCAGAGCGATAAGCTTTAAGAATCATCTCGATAAATGGACTTGATTTTAATGGACTTCTAAAAGATAATGCTTGAGAAGCATTCATCAATTCGATAGCAAGAATAGTTTCGAGATTATTAACTACTTGTAGCGCTTTTACAGCAGCATTTGCACCCATACTCACATGATCTTCTTGTCCGTTACTAGATACAATACTGTCTACACTTGCAGGAGTACAAAGTTGTTTATTTTGGCTAACGATACTTGCAGCGGTGTATTGCGGAATCATAAATCCTGAATTCAAACCTGGATTACTCACCAAAAATGCTGGCAGACCACGAAGTCCTGAAACCAATTGATATGTTCTTCTCTCAGATATACTTCCTAATTCTGATAAGGCTATTGCTAGAAAGTCTAAGGCTATGGCCAAAGGTTGTCCGTGGAAATTTCCACCAGAAATAATTTCGTCAGATTCTCTAAAGATATTTGGATTGTCCGTCACCGAATTGATTTCGGTTTTAAATACCTTAGTCACATAATCAATTGCGTCTTTTGATGCTCCGTGCACTTGTGGCATACATCTAAAAGAGTAAGGATCTTGAACGTGCTGTTTTTTCTGTTCGATAATTTCACTTTCGTCCAAGAATTCAAGAACTCTTTGAGCAGTTACAATTTGTCCTTTGTGAGGACGAATCATGTGGATAAGTTCGTTAAACGGTTCTTTACGACCATCAAAACCTTCAAGAGACATTGCCCCTATTAAGTCTGCCCAGTACGAAAGTTTATTTGCTTTAAGCAAAATATAAGATCCGTAAGCACTCATAAATTGAGTCCCGTTGAGCAATGCCAATCCTTCTTTTGACTGAAGTCTTATTGTTTCCCAACCAAATTCTTTAAGAACCTCAGAAGCGTGAACTTTTATTCCTTTATAATTTACTTCTCCCTCTCCTATTAATGGCAAAGAAAGATGTGCAAGTGGTGCCAAATCTCCAGAAGCTCCCAGTGAACCTTGAGTATAAACTATTGGCAGAATATCATTATTATAAAAATCGATAAGTCGTTGAACAGTTACCATCTGAACGCCAGAATGTCCATAACATAAAGATTGAATCTTCAAGAGTAGCATAATCTTTACAATCTCCGAAGGTACTTCAGATCCTGTACCACAAGCGTGCGATTTAACTAAATTCTCTTGAAGTTTTGAGAGGTCTTCTTTATCAATTTTGATATTGTAAAGAGAACCAAAACCAGTGTTAATTCCATAAATAGCATCATCATTTGTAGCCATCTTATTGTCAAGATAATCACGACATTTCTGAATATTTATCTTAGATTCTTCAGAGAAATCAAGTGTAAGTCCTTCAGTGATTATTTGTTGTAACTTCCCGAGAGACAGCATTTCGCTGCTTATATAATGACAGTTGTCCATAGTTATTTTATTGAGCCGCAAAATTCCGCAAATTGAAGCAAATAAGCAAGACATTTGACTAATTGCTTTTTTTTGATTTTAAAAGTAGCTGTTAATCTACTTCTGCTCTACAAATTGACAACAACATTCTGCTGATACATTCTATTAAATGTCTCTTCGAGATTGTCGCAAATTCCAGGATGTGGCCGCGAAGTTTGAATCATACTGCTGCGCATTGCCGTAAGCCATCTAAATCTTGAAGGCAGATCGAAAGTTGCAATGAGTCCCGCATTCTTGTCGGCGTTGGCAATTTGCTGAAATGCTAAAAGATTGTTATTTATAAATTCGATATCAAGTTGTGGCATAAAAGCTTTCAAGCGATTTTCGTCAACTTCAAAAGCTACTTTAATAAACTTTTTATGTTTGCAAAATAAAATCAAACCCACATTAAGAAATTCCTCACGTTCTACACACGGCAACAGCCTAATAATGGCATATTCATATAAGTTTTTCTCTTGCATTTTTTGCTTCGTTTAGGAATATTTCGGAGTTTGAAAGTCTTTTCGATAAAAATTTGAAGTAGATTTCTTTTAGTTGATCAGAAGAATAGTCACTATCCTCCCACTGAAGCCATTCTTCAGGAATAAGATTTACAATTTTTTTGAGAGTATCATCTGTAAGAATTTCGGTAAAAAAGCTATTAATATCATCTAGCTTTTCGGCTTGTTTGAGCAAAACGTGGTCTTTTATTAAAGCAAATGGCGTGAGTGCTGCTTGTTCCCAATTGGTAAAAGAATGGTGAAAGTACAAACATGCGCCGTGGTCTATAAGCCATAGTTCTTTTTTCCAGATTAGCATATTGGTATTTTTTGCTGTTCTGTCAACATTTGTAATAAAAGCGTCGAGCCAAACTATTTTACTAGCTAGTAACGAATTAACTTGGGTTACAGCAGGATCAAAAGTAAGTGCTTGCGACAAAAAGTGCAAACCAAGATTTCGACCATGGCTGCCTCGCAGCAAATCCTGAATTTCCTCGTCGGCTTCGGTACGACCAAAAGCTTCGTCAAGATCCAGAAAAACCAATTCGGGAACCGGAAGACCTAGCGCCTGTGCAATTTTCCCTCCTATTAGTTCGGCAATCAATGCTTTTACTCCATGTCCAGCACCTTTAAATTTTAAGACATACTTGAAAGCGTCATCTGCTTCTACTAGGGCTGGCAGTGAGCCAC
Organism: Flavobacteriales bacterium; assembly: GCA_038242935.1. Classification (GTDB taxonomy): domain Bacteria; phylum Bacteroidota; class Bacteroidia; order Flavobacteriales; family Flavobacteriaceae; genus Flavobacterium. The sequence continues at coordinate 6,005 of JBBSRP010000066.1, read as the reverse complement.
CTTCTCGTAACGGCTGCATATATCGTACAACCTCCTGCTCGCGTAGATTTGCTACGGTTTCCATAGGCATATATTATCAATTATAGTATCACAAAACTACGAAGAACAGAATAAGCTTCGGAGCTTTTATAACTTTAAAGTTGATGCGATCTTTTGTCTTTCGGCGAAAGCCAAAAAACTACAAAAAATAAATTTTCTATACAACTACAAACCGTTGTGGTTCAACGGACTATAAAGTGATTTGCAAAAATGTTGTTGCGACCAAAAAAAAGCAATAAATTAGCTGCTTTAAAACACTACATCAAATGAAAAATACTCCGCTTACGCAAATACACGAACAACTTGGTGCAAAAATGCTTCCTTTTGCAGGTTATAATATGCCTATTCAATATGAAGGGGTAAATGCTGAACATGAAACAGTGCGAACGGCAGTTGGTGTTTTTGATGTTTCGCATATGGGTGAAATTGTGATTTCTGGCCCAAATGCACTTGCTTTGATTCAATCTGTTTGTACAAATGATGCTTCGACTATCGAAATTGGAAAGGCGCAGTATACTTGCATTACCAATAATGAGAGCGGAATTGTAGATGATTTGATTATTTATAAGCTTGCTGACGAGGAATATTTACTTGTTGTAAATGCTTCAAATATTGATAAAGATTATGCTTGGATTCAGGAGCACAATATTATAAATGCAGAAATGACCAACATTTCTGATACAATTGCTTTACTGGCGATTCAAGGACCAAAAGCAATCGAAGCAATGCAAAGCCTAACTGCTGTTGATCTTGCAGGAATTAAAAATTATAGTTTTGAAGTTGCAGAATTTGCAGGAGTTCAGGATGTAATTATTTCTGCAACAGGATATACAGGATCTGGCGGTTTTGAGATCTACTGCAAAAGCGAAGATGTTGTGCAAGTTTGGAAAAAAGTTTTTGAGGCGGGAGAATCTTTTGGTATAAAACCAATTGGTCTAGCGGCTAGAGATACTTTGCGTCTAGAAATGGGTTTCTGTCTTTACGGAAATGACATTAATGACACTACAAACCCGCTTGAAGCAGGATTGGGATGGATTACAAAATTCACAAAAGAATTTACAAATTCAGAAAATCTAAAAACTATCAAGCAAAATGGTATCACTAGAAAACTAGTTGGTTTTGAAATGAAAGAAAGAGGAATTCCAAGACATGATTACGAAATCGTTGATAAAGACGGTGCTGTAATTGGAATTGTAACTTCTGGAACAATGGCGCCTTCGCTAAATAAAGGAATTGGTTTAGGTTATGTAACTATTGCAAATAGTGCTGTTGATACCGAAATCTTTATCAGAATCCGTAAAAATGATGTTGCAGCGAAAGTTGTAAAAACACCTTTTTATAAAAAATAGAAGTAACTGAGTTTTCATATTTAATAATACAACTCTGATGGGAAGAGCATTTGAATTTAGGAAAGGTAGAAAGATGAAGCGTTGGTCAGCGATGGCAAAAGCTTTTACTAGAATTGGAAAAGATATTGTGATGGCCGTAAAAGAAGGCGGTCCAAATCCTGATTCCAACTCACGCCTGAGAGCCGTTATTCAAAACTCTAAGGCTGCAAATATGCCAAAAGAGAATGTTGAAAGAGCGATAAAAAAGGCTACCGATAAGGATACTGCCAACTATAAAGAAGTTCTTTTTGAAGGATATGCGCCTCACGGAATCGCGCTATTAATAGAAACTGCAACGGATAATAATAATAGAACTGTAGCAAACGTTCGAAGTTATTTTAATAAATGCAATGGTAGTTTGGGTACTCAAGGATCTGTAGAATTTATGTTTGATCATATTTGTAATTTCCGAATAGCAAATACTGGAATAGACATTGAAGAACTTGAACTTGAGCTTATTGATTTTGGTGTAGAAGAGGTTTTTGAGGACGAAGATGGCATTTTGATCTATGCTCCTTTTGAGAGCTTCGGATCTTTGCAAAAAGAACTAGAACATAGAGAATTTGAAATTTTATCTTCTGGTTTTGACAGAATTCCTCAGATCTCGAAAGAGCTTAACGAAGCAGAAATTGCAGATGTCGAAAAGCTTCTAGAGAAAATTGAAGAAGATGATGACGTGCAAAACGTTTATCATACTATGCAGGAATAAATATTTTTATAGAAACCGTTTCGACTTTTGAAACGGTTTTCTTTTGATTTGTTTTTCTTTGAGCGAATTAAATAGAAAAGCAGCTATAATATTATTTTTTAGCTGCTTTTCTTATTATTTATTAATAGAAATAATCCTTAATGTCTTATATTATTACTTCTTTTGGAAAGTTGCAATTGGCACATACGTTGCGTCAAGTAAAATTAAGGTGTCCCCATCAAACTTATATCCGCCAACTTTTGCTAGTGCGTTTATAAATTCCTGCTCCCTATTATCCAAGCCACACATCATTTTTGTCGAAGCTATGTCCATCAATTGCAATCTATCTTCTGTATTCGCCTGCATTCTACCATTGATGCGGTTGCAACCTGCAAACGCAGCAAACATGTTCTTCTCTCCTATAAATTCTAAGTATGGAATTTCATCATTAAAATCTTTTTTATCAAATTCTTGCTCTCTAAAAGTTTTTAACATCCAAATTTTGCTAAGTTGGGGATCTGCAAAAAACTGCGCACAACCGTAGTATTCTTCAGCTTCGCCAGTCATCTCATCAATCGAAGTAACAGTAACTTTATGACTGTATCGCTGATCGCTCATACCGTCTGAACATAGTCCTGGAGTAGCCATAATAGTCAACATATGAGTTTTAGTGGCAAATGTAATCTTCTTGTCCTCTTGAAAAATTTGTAAATCTTCGTTCGGAAAAATAATTCCTTTTTCATTTCCGACTTCAGTAAATTTTAATTCCTTTTCAGAAATTTCTATTGCCCAAAATGGCTCTGTGCCAATTCCCTTAAAATAAGGAATACCAATTGTGCTTACCATTGCTGTGTCTTCTATTTTAGTCTGTTCAACAACTTCTTTCTGACTCTTGCACGACGTTAATCCTGCAAAAGCAATAATTGACAAAACGATTGTAGTTTTTAATTTCATAGTTTTCTTATTAATTACGATTATATATTATTTTTTTGGGTTCTAGTAAAAATATAAATTTTGATCAGACTTTACAGCATTCCGTAGTATTTTCGGAGCAGCCACTCTGTGCTGAGACAGAATGCCGCAATAATCAGAAGCCATATCCAATCAATTAGTGAGCCTTTTTTTGTCTTTTCTTTCTCAATACTTTGAAAAGATGAATCTTTCAGCAGTTGATCTACTGCCTTATCTACTTGACTAGAAAGATATACATTTCCAGAAGTTGCATCGGCAAGTTGTTTTAGTTTTTTGAAATCAGGATTTACAAATTGCTTTTCGATATCAAAATAGATGATTTCAATCTTGCTTGTATAAGTAGCATTTGTATTTTTCTCTTTTACAATCAACTTATAACCACCAGCTGCAATACCGTTCAAATTGACCTGAAAATCAGCATCTGTTTTTAGGAAATCTATTAGCTTTATTTTTCCTGTCTTAGTATCTTCAAGTGACATTGTAAGTTTTGCATCTGCGTCTGGCTGGTAATTTTTGTCGAAATATTGTGCTGAAATGATAATATCATCGCTAGAATTATAGAAACTCTCATGAGTAACAACTAATGATTTTCGAGAATTGTCCGAAATAAGATATTGAATTGTTTTGTCAAAGAAATTGTCAAATTCTTCAAAACTTTTGGTGGCTTCGTGGCTTTTTAATCTCCATTTCCAAATTCCTTCTCCTAATAAATAACCAGCTCTTGTTCCGTCAACGTCACTAAAAGCAAGCATTGGCGAATCTGTTGGCAGATTACTAATTTTCGAATCTAATAAAACATTCAAGTTGTTGGAAGCAGTAATTTTGCCGAAAGGCATCTGCAATGGCGGGAAGTACTCCGTTTTTAGATCCTTTATATTAAAAAGATTAAACGATAAGTTTATAGAAGGCAAATATTCTTCAACTTGATTGCTAACTTTGAATGCCAAATCCGTTTGCGCTGAATTTAGAAAATTATAATCTGTCGAATTTCCTGTGATTATAAAGTAGTTTTGTTTTTTGGCTTTCGCCGAATTTATAACATCTTTGAAATTAGCTGTCGGTTGATAGAGAATTAGTAGATTATAATCCTCGCCATTTTTAAAGTCCTTACGCGAGACTATCGTGACATTGCGCTGTGCATTATTCAAAACACTTCTTTTAATTGCTGCAATATCTGGATGATTGATGTCTGAAACTATTGCAATCTCTGATTTCTGATCGATTACATCTACCAGAAAATCTTTGCTATTATTGTACGTGTTTTTTTCGGTCTCCGCCGAAGATATTGTTGCTTTGAAATTATTTAATCCGATTTTGTCTGCTAGAAGAAGAAAATTTACAATCTGGACATTTTTTGAATTTGAAAGTGAAATTTGCTGTGAACTGATAATTTTATTATCTCGAGAAATAAACACCTTTGCTTCTATCCTTTTATTTCCATTGTACTGAACAAAGATTTCAACTGGAAATTTATTTTTATGATAAGCGTATTTGTTGGCGTTTATTCGATCAATTTTTAAATCAAAAACTGAAGTCGTATCCCCAAGAACAATTGGTAAAACTTTATTTCGACTTCCAAATGCGTAGATATAATCGCTTCCCTGAGTCTGATTTCCATCTGTTAGTAAAAGCGTAGCAATCGGAGTATTTCGGTAAATTTTTGATAGTTGTGTTCCCACTTGCGCGATGTTTGTCTGCTTTCCTTGAAAATTCAGAGAATCTAAAACATTCAGATCTTTGTCGAACTGATATTTTTTGATATCAAATTTTTCGGAGAGATCAGAATTTTTTAAAATCTTCTGCAATGTTGCTTCACTTTCAACTTTTGAACTCAAAAGATTTATCGAAGATGAATTGTCAACGGCAACAATCAAAGAAGGTTTTTCTACTTGATAGGATTTCTTTACGACCGACGGATTTATCAGTAGTACTAGAATGCAAAATATCGAAACAGAACGCAAAAAAGCTAAAAGTAAATTCGCTTTGGATTTACTTTTAGCTTTAAAAAAATACTGAAAATAAGACAGCGCAATTGCCGCAAATCCTGATAGGATTAAAAGTATTACAGTATTTATCGTCATTTATTCTGTTTTGTATTCTTAGAATTTATTTGAAAAAGAATCAAGGTCTTGGACTATGTCAACATTCCACCATCAACATTCATCACTTGACCCGTAATATAAGCACTCATATCTGAAGCAAAAAACAGACACGCATTCGCAACATCTTCTGTCGTTCCACCTCTTTTTAATGGAATACTTTGACGCCATCCTTTTACCGTTTCTTCGTTAAGATTTGCAGTCATTTCAGTCTCAATAAATCCCGGCGCAATTGCATTACAACGAATATTTCTAGATCCAAGTTCTAGGGCAACAGATTTTGTAAAACCAATTACACCCGCTTTTGAGGCTGCATAATTTGCTTGTCCAGCATTTCCTTTTACCCCTACAACCGAGCTCATATTGATAATAGAACCCGAACGTTGCTTCAAGAAAGTCTTCTGGATCGCTTTGGTCATATTAAATACTGACTTTAAGTTGACATCTATAACTTTGTCAAAATCAGCTTCTGACATACGCATTAGTAAATTGTCTTTTGTAATTCCAGCGTTGTTTATTAAAATATCAACAGATCCGAAATCAGCCATCACATCTTCCACAAGTTTTTGAGCTTCGTCAAAATCAGCAGCGTTAGATTGATATCCTTTTGCTTTTACTCCAAGAGTTTCCAGATGCTTTTCAAGCTCGTGTGCCGAAGCTACAGAGCTGCTATATGTAAATGCAACATTTGCTCCGTGTGCAGCAAATACTTCTGCGATTCCTTTTCCTATTCCGCGGCTTCCACCGGTAATGATTGCAGTTTTTCCGTTAAGTAATTTCATATAAAATAAATTCTAAAATTTGATTAGCTCGAAAGAC
>JBBSRP010000065.1:0-13350 GCA_038242935.1 Flavobacteriales bacterium | reverse complement strand
TTATAATTACGAAGGTGGAGGCGTGTCGTTTAATATCGGTGTTTCTTGTAATTTAATTGATGGGGATAGGGGAATGATTACTGCCGATCAGGTTGTAGAAGCGATAAATCCTCCAGCTTTTTACCACAGTCCACAAACCAGTCTTGTCTGTGTAGAAAATACTACAAACAAAGGCGGTGGAGCTTGCTATGAAATTGAGGAACTTCAGAAAATAAAAGATGTTTGCGTTGAACATAATTTAAAATTTCATCTTGATGGAGCGAGATTGTGGAATGCGATTGTAGCAAAAAATCAGCATCCGCAGAGTTTTGGTGGAATTTTCGATACTATTTCGGTTTGTTTATCCAAGGGTCTAGGAGCGCCAGTTGGATCGTTGTTACTTTCTGATCAATCGACAATTGATCGAGCGCTTAGAGTTCGGAAAATTCTTGGTGGCGGAATGCGTCAAGCGGGATATCTAGCAGCAGCAGGAATTTATGCTTTAGAAAATAATATCGAACGCTTGAAAGAAGATCATCGCAGAGCAAAAGAAATTGCGGTGGTGCTTCATAAGAAAAGTTGGATTTATTCGATTGAACCTGTGGAAACAAATATTGTGATTTTTAATGTCAATAAAAATATCGACGAGCTTTCGATTATTGAAACTCTGAAGAACAAAGGAATTTATATAAGTGCGATGGGCAAAGGGAAATTGAGAATTGTGACGCACTTGGATTATAAAGAAGTGATGCATAATTATGTGTTGGATACGCTGACGAAGATGACGTTGTAGACTAAATTATGTACGATAAAAGAAAAGAGCAACCTAATCAGTTGCTCTTTTGCTCTATAGAATTCTTAGAACATTCCGCCCATTTTGTCTTTTAGACCTCCAAGCAAATCTCCTGAATTTCCATCGCTTCCGCCTTTAAGCATAGAATCTACAGTTCCTTGCATTCCAGCTGGTAATTTTGTTTTGATATATCCTGCAACGGTTTCAACCGCCATTGTTGCTTGCTCTGTTGAAATTCCTGTCTTGTCTGCTACTAATTTTATTAAATCTTCCATTGTATAGGTTTTTTAGGTTATTTGTTTAAAAGTACATTTTTAGTTTAATCATTCGAAATTATGAACAAAAAATTAACCTTAGATGACAATTGCTTAACAATTATGGATAAAAGTTTAGAATTATTTTTCTTTACGAAAACGTCAACTTAATTTTTTTGTTCAACCCTTGTTCAAAGATTCGAATTAATGTAGAAAGTTGAATGTTTCCTTTTCCATTTTCAATTTTAGAAATGTAGCTTTTCTTTGTTCCCGCTTTGTCTGCAAGCTGTTCTTGTGTGAGATTTGCCTCTTTTCTGGCAGATTTAAGCATCTCGCTCACGATAAACATTTGAGCGCCTTCTTCATATTTATTTCTGTTTTCTGTTCCAATTTGACCGTGTTCTAATTCGATTAGTTCGTCAAAAGTCTTGATGTCTTTATATTTATCCATTGTCATTATTTTTATCTTGAAAGTAATCCTGCATTAATTGTTCAGCTTTGTCAATTTCCTTTTGCGGTGTCTTTTGTGTCTTTTTTTGAAAACCGTTGAACAGCACTACTAATTTTCCTTCATCGAAACAGCAAAAAATTCGATAGATGTTTGATTGGTATTCAACTCTGATTTCATAGAGGCCGTTAGTTCCTGCGAGATGTTTTAGGAATTTTTCTGGAACACGCTCAACTTCTTTAATTAATTCGAAAACATATTGAATTTTACCCTTAACTTTTAAATCCTGTTTTTGATAGAATTCAATAAAGTACTTTCCGTGAAAGATTATTTTTCTACTCATCAATCAAAGTTATCTTAAAGGATAACAATTTCCAAATTTAATTTTGATTTTGTTGCTGTTGCCAAATGCTATTGAAGACTTCAATAGAAATTATTTCGAATCTTAATCTGTGTGTCTCTATTTTTAAAACCTTATTTTTGCTCAAAATTTTCCAATTAGATGACTTCAAAAATAACTCCTCCAATAGCTTCAAAACTTCCAAAAGTAATCACACATCACAAACACAGCCGCACCGATGATTATTATTGGATGAATGAACGCGAAAATCCTGAAACGATCTCTTATCTAAATGCTGAAAACGAGTATTACAATAAGATGACCGAAAATACCAAGGATTTTCAGAAGGAGCTTTATGAAGAAATGAAAGCTCGAATTAAGGAAGATGATACTTCTGTTCCATACTTTTTTAATGGCTATCATTATATCACACGTTTCGAAACTGGAAAAAATTATCCAATATTTTCAAGAAAGAAAGGAAGTCTCGATGCTCCTGAAGAAATTATGTTCGATTGTAATATAATGGCAATTGGCGAATCGTTCTTTAATCTTGCTGCTTTTTCGGTAAGTCCCGATAATAGATTAGCAACTTTCAGCATCGATACTGTCGGTAGAAGAATTTATAGCATTAAAATAAAAAATCTTGAAACTGCCGAAGTTTTATTCGACCATTTGCAGAATACTACTGGAAGTTGTGTTTGGGCAAATGACAATAAAACGATTTTCTATACATCACAAGACGAAGAAACGCTAAGAGCCGACAAGGTTTATAGGCATCAGATGGGCGATATTCAAGCTTCTGACAAAATGATCTATTTTGAAAAAGACGACACTTTTAATGTAGATGTGCACAAATCAAAATCTCGAAAGTATATCGTAATTGACTCCGAAAGTACACTTACTACCGAATCCAGAATATTAAATGCCGACAAACCGTTGGGGAAATTTACAATTTTCCAAAGACGAAAAAGAGGGATAGAATACAGCATTCTTCATTATAAAGATCATTTCTATATCCGAACAAATGCTGATGATGCGGAGAATTTCAAATTAATGAAAACTCCAGAAGCAACAACTAAAAGAGAATTTTGGGAAGATGTGATTCCGCACCGTGAAGAAGTGCTATTCGAAGATTGTGAAATTTTCAACGACTATCTTGTTTTGGAAGAGCGCACAGACGGACTCACAAGAATCAGAATTATGCCGTGGGAAAACGGATCTGAATACTACCTTCCTTTTGAAAGTGAGACCTACACAGCTTTTACCTTTGCAAATGTAGATTTTGATACGAAAATTTTACGATATACGTATCAGTCGATGAATACGCCATCGTCTATCGTTGACTTTAATATGGAAACCAAAGAAAAAACGGTTCTCAAAGAGCAGGAAATCCTTGGCGGCAAATTCAACAAAGAAAATTATATCGAAGAACGAATTTGGGTAACCGCTACAGATGGAGTGAAAATTCCTGTTTCAATCGTATACAAAAAAGGAATTGTGATGAATGGAGAAAATCCACTTCTTCAATATGCTTATGGCTCTTACGGTGCTTCAATGAATGCTCATTTTTCCTCGACTAGATTGTCACTTCTCGATCGTGGTTTTATTTACGCGATTACGCACGTGCGTGGAGGAGAAGATTTAGGTCGAAATTGGTACGAAACGGGAAAGTTGCTGACCAAGAAAAATACTTTTACAGATTTTATAGATTGCTCTAAATATCTAATCGAAAATAAATACACTTCTGCTCAACATCTATATGCAGAAGGTGGATCTGCGGGAGGAATGTTGATGGGAGTAATTGTCAATTTGGCTCCCGAACTTTACAATGGGGTGATTGCGCAAGTACCTTTTGTAGATGTGGTAACAACGATGCTCGACGACAGTATTCCGCTAACAACTGGTGAGTATGACGAATGGGGAAATCCGAATAAGAAGAAATTCTACAATTATATGTTGTCTTATTCACCTTATGACAATGTAAAAGCGCAGAAATATCCTAATATGTACATTTCTACAGGTTTGCACGATTCGCAAGTTCAGTATTGGGAGCCTGCTAAGTGGGTTGCGAAACTTCGAGAATTCAAAACCGATGACAACGTGTTATTTTTAGATACTAATATGGATGCTGGCCACGGCGGTGCTTCAGGTCGTTTTGAAGCATTGAAAGAACTCGCCAAGGAATTTAGTTTTTTACTGAATTTGGAAATTAATAAAAAGTAATTAGAATATTTTTCTTAAATTTGCCTTGATTTGAGGTTTAGAAATTATTCTTTTCTTTCCTCATCAACTATTTTTTTTATGAAAGAAGACATAAATGTGTATAATAATGTTCTGGAATTAATAGGAAATACACCCCTAATTAGGCTGAATAAAATTACTGACAACATTGACGGTAATTTCTTCGCCAAAGTAGAAGCATTCAATCCAGGGCATTCTACCAAAGACAGAATTGCACTTTATATAATAGAACAAGCTGAAAAAGCTGGGATTTTAACTCCTGGCGATACTATAATTGAAACTACTTCAGGTAATACTGGTTTTAGCCTTGCGATGGTAAGCATCATCAAAGGCTATAATTGTATTCTTGCCGTAAGTTCAAAATCATCAAAAGACAAAATTGATATGTTGCGCACAATGGGCGCCAAAGTATATGTTTGCCCTGCAAATGTATCTGCCGATGATGAGCGTTCATACTATAATGTTGCAAAGAGATTACACGAAGAGACAAAAGGTTCGGTTTACATCAATCAATATTTCAATCAACTCAATGTTGATGCGCATTACTACAGCACAGGCCCTGAAATTTGGAAACAAACGCAAGGGAAGATTACGCATTTAATTGCTTGTAGTGGAACTGGCGGAACAATCTCGGGTACTGCAAAGTATCTTAAAGAGCAAAATCCAAATATCCGTATTTTAGGAGTGGATGCTTTTGGATCGGTTCTTAAAAAATACCACGAGACCAAGGAGTTTGACAATGATGAAATTTACCCATACCGCATTGAAGGTCTTGGAAAAAATTTAATTCCATCGGCGACAGATTTTGATATCATCGATCACTTTATGAAGGTTTCTGATGAGGATAGCGCGCATATGGCACGTTCAATCGCCAAAACCGAAGGATTATTTGTCGGATATACTTCTGGCGCGGTTATGCAAGCGATCAAGCAGTATGGCGACGAGGGAGAATTTACCGCAGACAGTAATGTTGTTGCGATATTTCCTGACCACGGATCTCGATATATGAGCAAAGTATTCAGCGATGACTGGATGAATGAGCAAGGATTTTTTGATAGCAAAAACCTTGAAGAAGCACAGAAGATAGAGTTTATAAAGTAATTTTATAATTCGAATAATATAGTAAAAGGAGAATTCATTTTGTGAGTTCTCCTTTTTTTGTGCTTTAAATTTATAAATTTTGTACAAGCTTTGAACTATCTTCATATTATTCACGATTTTTTTTTGGGCGAGACCTTTCGGCAGAATGTTTTCGGTAAAGTAGGTGTTTTTATTTGAATAAGGTCGGGCTATTCGTTCCCAATCTTTGTTGGGGCTTTTGCTCCGCAAAGCCACAACAAAGGATTTGCTTCGCCAGTTTGCAAAAGCTCGGGTCCACTGCTATCTCTCTCGCAAACTGTGCAATTTAAGGACTAACAACTTATCAAGAAATTCAGTACTTAAAAGATCTATAAATGACAAATAATATTGAAATGTTGTTGAAGAAAAAATCTTGTACGGAATTTGAAATTTATTTCTATTTCGTCATTTTTAAGTGATGATTTCAATAGGTGCGTCGATAAATCAATACAAAAAATGAGTTTTCGTTTTATTTTTCCAACCCGCCTCATTTTTATAGGTAACAAAGAATATCTTTAAATCCGCCTGATTTTTATAATCCACAAAATAAATACTTTTTGTTGCTTGATTTTTATATTCTGTAAAAAACCAATTTCCATCATTTTTCCCTGCCTCAATTGGGTATTTGACTTTATAAACTTTTAAGTCGGCCTCGTTTTCATAATCCACGACAAATACTTTAACATCTGCCTGATTGGCGTAATTAACTGAAAAAACCTTTTGTGAGTATGGCAATGCAGAGAATAGGAAGAGGAGGATTGTGATGAATGCTTTCATAATGTACGACGTATTTACTAATTCGAAACGTTTTTGAAGTCTGCGTAACATCTTATTAAACACAATAATTTTTTCAATAAATCTTCGTGATTTGTACTTTTATTCAAGCCGATTCCTCTTTTCGCATCATCAATTGCTTTTTGCGTAGTTTTATTTGGAACTTTTATCACTTCAATCTCATTCGGGTCATTCACAGAAACTGTGCAAAGTTTCAAGCAACTCTTTACCTTTTATGCTACGTTCGTTAATTTTTAACGTAATTGTAATCATTGTACTGCTTTTTTTGGAACTAAGAAAGATAAGAAAATCGAGCTAAATCCTGCTTTGTTATTTTTAATACCTTGCTAAGTTATGTGATTCAGAAGCATCCACAGCACAATTCCGAAAAATTAGAATTGATTATCTTTGTAACTTCAAACAAAGAAACATTTATGATGAACCAACAAGAGCTTAAAGATTTCCTTGAAGGTAAAGTAATTCAGTACAACACAATCGATTTCATCGAGCCAGATCCCATCGGCGTTCCGCATAGATATAAACTAAAAGAAGATATCGAAATTGCTGGTTTTCTCGCTGCCACAATCGCGTGGGGAAATAGAAAAATGATTACCAAAAACGGACATCGAATGATGGATCTAATGGGCGATTCTCCTTTTGATTTTGTGATGAATCACGAGGAATATCAATTAGAAAGATTAGAAAGTTTTGTACACAGAACTTTCAATTCCGACGATTTCAAACACTTTGTTACCGCGCTTAAACATATTTACACAAATCACAATGGTTTAGAATCTATTATTACTAAACACCAAACTGAAGATTCATTACAGCCAGCAATTCAGGAATTACATAATATATTTTTCGAAATTCCGCATCTAGACAGAACCAGAAAACACGTTGCAAACCCAAGTAAAGGTTCGGTTTCCAAACGCATCAATATGTACTTGCGTTGGATGATCAGAAATGATAGCAACGGAGTAGACTTCGGACTATGGAAATCAATCTCTCCAGCAAAACTGTCTTGTCCGCTTGATGTACATTCAGGTAACGTAGCAAGAAAGCTGGGAATTCTTAATAGGAAAGAAAACGATACTAAAGCTCTTTTAGAGTTGGATACTTCGTTGAGAGTACTTGACGACAAAGATCCTGTAAAGTATGACTTTGCGCTATTTGGTTTGGGGATTTTTGAGGGGTTTTAAGTTTATTATTCAATCAAAACCATCTGCTTAAACTGAAATTAGTCCGTCAATCATCACAAGTTTTCTATCCGCCATATTCGCCAATTCTTCGTTGTGAGTCACAATTACGAATGTCTGTTTAAACTCATCACGAAGATTAAAGAATAATTTGTGCAAGTTTTCTGCAGATACAGTATCAAGATTTCCTGAAGGTTCATCCGCAAAAATTACTGCAGGCTTATTTATCAGCGCTCTCGCCACCGCAACTCTTTGCTGTTCTCCTCCCGAAAGTTCTGAAGGTTTGTGGTCGTATCTGTGAGAAAGTCCAAGATAGTCTAGAAGACGTCTCGCTTCAGGTTCTGTTTCTGCTTTTGTTTTTCCAGCGATAAAAGCAGGAATGCAAACATTTTCCAAAGCTGTAAACTCTGGTAAAAGTTGGTGAAACTGAAAAATAAAGCCCAAATTAAGATTTCTGAATTTTGACAACTCCTTATCCTTCATCGCCAAAATATCTTTTCCGTTGATAAATAGTTTGCTACTTTTGTCTGTAGATGGCTTATCCAAAGTACCCAAAATCTGAAGCAATGTAGTTTTTCCAGCTCCCGATGCACCCACGATCGAAACAATTTCACCACTTAGAATATGTAAATCAACACCCTTTAAAACTTCAAGTTTATCATAAAATTTATGGATATTCTGCGCCTGTATCATAGATGAAATAGTTTCCTACAAAGTAACAACCAAAATGTATAATTCAAAATACAATTGTCTATTCTTTTAGTGATATCCCTATAAAGTTACGTTAAGTACAATAACAGTGCGAACGCGATTCATTAATTTTGTTGAAGTAAAATGCATAAAAATGAAACATATACTCAGTTTAACTCTTATGTTTTTGGCAATATCTTGCCAATCCAAAGAAAAAATAAATAATTTACAAACACAAAAAACACCTATAAAAATGGATGTAGAAAAAGGAAAAGAAGTAGCAACTTTAGCTGGAGGATGTTTCTGGTGTACAGAAGCCGTATTCTTAGAATTGGAAGGAATATCAAAAGTGGTACCTGGTTATATTGGCGGTGCTAGAGCAAATCCTACCTATCAGCAAGTTTCTTCTGGGGCTAGCGGTCACGCTGAAGCGATCGAAATTACTTTCGATCCAAAAATAATTAGCTACGGAGAAATTCTTGAAGTTTTCTTCGCGACTCACGATCCGACGACTCTTAATAGACAAGGAAATGATGTAGGAACGCAGTATAGAAGCGAAGTTTTTTACCACAACGATGAACAAAAAGAAATTGCCGAAGGATATATCGCTTTGCTTAATAAAGAAAATACGTATGGCAAAAATGTGGTAACAAAAGTTTCTGCCGCTCCTACATTCTATTTTGCTGAGGATTATCACAAGAATTATTACGCAGACAATCGCGGGCAGTCGTACTGTGTGTACGTTGTGACGCCTAAGGTTGAGAAAGTACGCAAACTATTTAAAGATAAATTGAAAAAATAGTTTGGCACTTGATTTGCATATTGCATAAAAAATTTACGGTATGACAGACAAAATATCAACTAAAGGACTTTCTGCAGGAGCTATACAGCAACTAATTTTAGGAATATTTTTTGATGCGGTGGGAATGCTTTCATTTAGTATTCCATTTTTAGGAGAGTTTTCAGATGTGATTTGGGCTCCCTTGTCAGGGTTGATTCTGGCAAGAATGTACAAAGGAACTGTCGGAAAAGTGGGTGGGTTTGTCTCATTTGTGGAAGAAATTCTTCCTTTCACCGACATAATCCCAACTTTTACGCTCACCTGGATTTACACACACATCATCAGAAAAGACCGAGCCTAAATATAATTAATGTGACTTCAAATTTGAAAACGTCTCATAACAGAGATAGTTTTCAGATTTGAAGTTTATTGTGGGCGCACCCATCGCATCACGATTTATCTTAACCTTGAAAATTTCGTAGGCGATGGTCAGGCTGTCCACTATATCTTTGCTGCCAGAAGACTTTTGCTAAATTTCATATCTCTCGTGGCAGCAAAGGATGCCGCTCCCATCCTTCGCGCAACTTGACGTCTTACAAGACCTAAAGTTGTCCACCGAAATCAATAACATTTAAGAAAATATTAAAAATTCGACTTCCAAAAAAACAAATTCTGTTTGCAAGTCGTTTTTATTAAAGATATCCATCTTAAATGCAATTCTGTCCAATTTAAATTCTCTTAGTAAATTTCGAAAAATCTTCACGAAAACTGACAATCCCAAACCTCCATAAAAAAAGCCGTGAACTTGACGGCTTTTTTTATGCTTCACTAAAAAATTAAAAAGTGTAGTTTTTTGCTTTTAGATACTTATCATCGAAAATAATTTCTGCATCAGAGCTAGGTTCTTCGTAAGTTGACTTCTTTAATAATGTTGGATTTGAAGGATACTTTTTGCCGTCAAAATCAAGTTCTTTCCATTCACCCTCAGATTTTGTAAGTAGCCTTCTATATCCGTTTACAACGTCTTTCTCTGCGTACAATGGTGTTCGAGTAACGGTAAATTTACTTATTAATTTCAGATCTGCGTCCAGAAGCAATAAAGCACAACCACCACTTCCACAGAAATAGGACGTTCCAAAGTTGACAAATACTTCATTTTTGCCGTCATTATTCAAATCTATTTCATACAACTGAAATATTCTATCTTTTTCGTCTATAGCTCTCAAATCTGCTTCTGTCATATATTCTTCAACAAGATATTTTTTTAACTTTAGCGCAAGCGGAGCATTTACAGTCTGACTACTTAATGTGGACGTATTATGAGGATTCTCATCAGATTCTTTGTCCAACAGGTTATGATTCACCTCTGTATTGGTTGGCACAAGTGTCGAAACTTTATCTTTGCAGGATGCTAATGTGACAAAAATTCCTATCGATATTATTGCTAATTTTATTTTCATAATTATAAATTTTATGTTTTACGTTTTTTATTTATTCTGCAATACTCACCTTCATCCGAAACTTTTTTACCTACTTTTCTAGATAAATCTTAAGTTCGTAAGTTTCGCTACTATTTCTAGAATGACCAGTTTTTTCATTAGAAATCTGGAAATTGCAAGAATTGCACAATAGGAAAAAATTTGCTCTTATAGAGATTACAATACATTTTAAGCCAGAAAGCCTACGCAGAAGTTTTACTATCAGAGGTTTTCTTTCAGCGAAAGCTCTTGTACAAAAATAAAGATAGTAATTTTCAATCGAATCTCGAAGATCTGTGGAGAACGAAAGATTAAGATTTTGCTAAAATTTCCTAAAAAACTACAAAAAAAAAATTTACTCCCTGGCGATAAACCTGCTACATGTATAGGTCAGACTAGTCAAATCTAAAAAATAAAAATACATGTAAGGGATCTTAATTAATTTGATTTCTAATGAAATAAGATGCTAAAGTTTAATATTTCAGGTGATTATCTCAAATTTATTTCCCTGATTTTTTTGTAAATGATAAATCGTGAAAATCAAAGCTAAAATCTGTAAGTGGAGAAATTGCTTTCATCGTCATTCCAGAAATATTTCCGTCAAAATCTAACTCAAATTTCACAAAAGCATCTGCATCATAACTGCGATCATCCCATTTTACAATAAAAGTATTGCCTTTGTAAGGAAACATATTTCCAGTCAATCTAGGAGAATTGGTAGCGTCAAATCTTAATTTTCCGTTTATATTAGAAATCACAGCATCACCAAACCAAAGATCGTGGTATGTACCTCCGATGTTTGTAAGAAGACATGCAGTATTATTTTTCTGCGCTTCAATTTCTGCAAAAACTTTTGATGTTATTTTCTCGGCATTTGCAGTATTTTTCAAAACACCTTCGTGATACTGTTTGATTCGGTTTTGACCTTTTATTCCATAGTATCCGTCTTTGATAGAATTGGTAATTGAGGTAAATGCAGCTCCAGATTGTTGATTAGTAAAAACAATAATTGCCAAATCCATATCTGGAATCAAAGTAACCTGAGTTACAATTCCAAACAATCCTCCAGTGTGAGTAACTACTTTATGACCGTATTCGTCACTTATAAACCAGCCTAAACCGTAGCTTTTAAAGTTTGTATTATAAGGAGTTTTCCCTCTTACAGGTATAATCGTTTGTGGAGTCCACATCTCGTTGTGAGCTTCTTCAGAGAATAGTCTTTTCTCAAGATTTTTTCCATACTTCCCCTCGTTCAACTGCATCGTTGTCCATTTGGTCATATCGTGCACGCTACTGTAAATTCCAGCTGCGGCACCTGCAACTTCTCGCCAATCGCGACGCACAACCATAACTTTCCCTTCAACTTCTGCATGAGGATCTATAATGTTTTTCTTTGAAGTAAGCAATCCAAAATTCGGAGCACTTTCAGTCATTTCTAGCGGATTCAGGATTCGTTTTTGTATAAACTCATTCCAACTCATCCCCGAAACTTTTTCTACAACTTCCCCTGCAACAATATAAAGTAGATTGTCGTAATCATATTTCGATCTAAAGTCCGAAACAGGTTCTAGGTAACGTAAATTATGAATAATATTTTGAGTAGAGTAAGAGCTGCTGTCTGGCCAAAGCATCAAATCGCCAGCGCCAAGACCAAGACCACTTCTATGACTAAGCAAATCGCGAACTGTAAACTGATCGCTCACATACGAATCGTATAAAGTAAATTCAGGTATAAACTTCCGAACTCTATCATCCCATTTTAATTTTCCTTCATCAATAAGCATTGCCAAAGCCGCTGCGGTAAAAGCTTTACTATTGGAAGCAATTCCAAAACGTGTATGCTCATTTACTTTTTGTTTATTGCTCAACGAGCTCAAACCGTATCCTTTTTCGTGAATGATTTTTCCGTCTTTTACAATTGCAACTGCAATTCCAGGAACGTCAAAAGTAGTTAAAGTTTTCTCGACAAGTGCATCAATTTCCTTGGAGTTTAAAGGCTTTTGAGCATAAGATGTAAGTGTAAAAGCAGCGAATACAAAGCTGATAAGAAGTGTAGTATTTCTCATAAAAGAAGTTTGAAGAGTCGAATTTTTAATAAATAAAAGATGGAAATTAGTCTTCTTTCGGAAGTAGAAAACCTAACCTCAATCGGCGAAGCATTTTCTTTTCGAAATCCCAGAAAAATTTAAATTGACCAAAGATAAAACCGTTAAACACCAGCATTATCTGATAAATTGGGAATATAATAAGCAATCTAAATGGTAGAAAGAAATATCCTAAATGGTCTTTTGTTATACCTAACAATTCGCAAACTGGCCTGGACAGAAAGGCTGCCGCAGATCCAGTAATGGCAAAAACGAGAAATATTACACACAGCTGAAAGTTAGATGTAATTTGCCAACGAGCTTTTAATCTTTGCATATTCAATTGGTTTGAAGTGCAAAGATAGTAACTTAACGCAAAGGAACATAACCTCCGAGTTTTTGATTGTATTTATTCTGAAAATATACCATATAATTATACAAAAGATAGTTCACCTCGTACCCATAATCTACATTAGATTCATAGTCTACAGGAATTTCATACAAAGATTTTCCTTGGCGAGCACGGGCATTATATTCTCTAATCCAAAAATTATTTTTATTTTCCAAATATCCCTGCGAGTAATAATTTCGAGGATATGCAGTCGTAGCAAGGTAAGTGCTGAATCCCGAATCAATAATTATTACTTCATACTCTAAAGAATCATTAGCAATTACTACTTTGTCAGAATCTTTAACAACAGCAGAATTTGTGGTAGGTTTAGATGAAATGCAGGAAGTCAGAATTAATAAAAGCACAGCCGATATTATAAAATTTTTCATAAGGTATCTTTTTATAAAAATATAAAATGTGCAACTATAAAACACTTAATTTTAAGTTTTATTTTGATAATAAGGCTTTTGCGAACTGCAAATCACTTCTTTCTTGAACAGCAACGCTCGATCGTGCAATATTTGGCGAAAGCGAAATCTGCGGATGCATCAATACTTGAATTGCAGGAGTCGGCTCTTCTTCGAAGCGATCAATTCCCGCAAAAAGAACTTTTTCTTCCTCCAATGCAGCAATCAAATCCACCTCATTTAGAGCACGACCAAAACCACAATTTATTATGCCCACTCCGTCTTTCATTGCATCAAAATCCTGTTTAGAAACCACATAATCCGCTTGCTCATCCACATGAATTGTTATATAATCTGCAGTTGCCAAAAGTA
>JBBSRP010000064.1:0-13533 GCA_038242935.1 Flavobacteriales bacterium | reverse complement strand
GTCAACGATTATATTCTGCCATTTAGCGCAGCTTTAAATAGAAAAAATTTTTATGCAACTCAGTTTCACCCAGAGAAATCGGCAGCAATTGGACAGCAAATATTGAAAAACTTTTTAGAGTTATGAGAATTATACCAGCGATAGATATTATAGACGGGAAATGTGTTCGCTTAAGCAAAGGCGATTATTCAACTCAGAAAACATACGGCGACAACCCTTTAGAAATGGCCAAGAGTTTCGAAGATTTAGGAATCCAATATCTGCATTTAGTAGATTTAGATGGAGCCAAAGCCGAGCAAATTATCAATTATAAAACTTTGGAACAAATAGCTTCTAAAACCAATTTGGTTGTTGATTTTGGTGGCGGAATAAAATCTAAAGAAGATGTTGCAATCGCTTTTAATTCTGGTGCAAAACAAATTACGGTTGGAAGTATTGCCGCACAAAATCCCGAATTAATGTTGGAGTGGTTGCAGAAATACGGAGCCGAAAAAATCATTTTGGGTGCGGATTGCAAAGATCGAAAAATTGCGACAAACGGCTGGCTAGAATCCAGCGGTCAAGATGTAATTGCCTTTATCCAAGAATATGAAAAGCGCGGAACCATCTATAGTATCGTAACCGATATTGACAAAGATGGAATGCTTGCAGGGCCAGCTTTTGAGTTATATAAAGAAATCTTGGACTCGACAGCGAGCACAAAATTAATTGCGAGTGGCGGAATAACCACAACCGACGACGTATTAAAGTTAATGGATTTAGGTTGCGAAGGCGCAATTATCGGAAAAGCAATTTACGAAGGAACAATCAATCTCAAAGATTTAATGAAAACGCTATGCTAAAGAAAAGAATAATTCCCTGTCTTGACATTAAAGGTGGGAGAACCGTAAAAGGTATAAATTTCGAAAATATAATCGATGCCGGCGATCCAATCGAACTTGCAAAACGCTATGTAATTGAAGGTGCAGACGAACTAGTTTTCCTTGATATTACTGCAACATTAGAGAAGCGCAAAACCCTTACCGCACTTGTTACTCGCGTTGCATCCGAAATAAATATTCCGTTTACGGTTGGCGGCGGTATCAATAGTATCGGAGATGCGAATGCAATTATCGATGCTGGAGCGGATAAAATAAGTATTAATTCGGCTGCGATTATGGATCCAAATCTTATTTCAGAAATAGCAAAAAACTACGGAAATCAGTGCGTGGTGGTGGCAATCGATACAAAATATGTTGATGGTGAATGGATGGTTTTTCGCAATGGCGGAAGAATTGCTACCAATCTCAAAGCGGTGGAATGGGCAAAAACTGCCGCCAATCTGGGCGCGGGTGAAATTCTACTTACTTCAATGAATAACGACGGAACAAAAGATGGCTTTGCTTGCGATATTACAAAACAGATTTCAGAAGCGATTTCAATTCCAGTAATTGCTTCGGGTGGTGCTGGTACAATGCACGATTTTGCAGATGTTTTTCAGCAAACAGAAGCAACTGGAGCATTGGCGGCAAGTGTTTTTCATTTTGGAGAAATAGCGATTCCTGACCTTAAACAATTTTTAGCAACCCAAAATATCCCAATCAGATTATGAAACCAGATTTTACAAAAACCAACGGATTAATTCCCGTGATTATTCAAGATTCTTGCACTTTGCAAGTTTTGATGCTCGGCTATATGAACGAAGAAGCTTTCGCTAAAACGAATGTGGAGCAAAGAGTGACTTTCTTTAGCAGAAGCAAAAATCGACTTTGGACGAAAGGTGAAACTTCTGGAAATTTTTTGAATGTTGAAAGTATGAGTTTAGATTGCGATAGCGATTCGATTCTAATCACCGTAAAAGCTGAAGGTCCGACTTGTCATACCGGTTCGACTTCTTGTTTTAATACCGAAGTGTCCACAAACTTTCTCTATAAATTAGAGCAAACCATTCACGACCGGATTGATCAAGACGATCCGAAATCCTACACTAATGAATTGTTCAAACGAGGAATCAATAAAATCGCTCAGAAGGTAGGAGAGGAAGCGGTTGAATTGGTGATCGAAGCGAAAGACGACAATGCCGACTTATTTAAAAATGAAGCAGCCGATTTGCTATACCACTTTCTAATTTTGCTAAAAGCGAAGAATTTTAAATTGAAAGAAATTGAAGAGGTTTTAGTTGGACGATCGTAAGTGATTAAAATATTGAAGTTTAAAAATTTTATTCTCTTGATAAAATCTCAAATGTTTTTCTGACCTTTAGATAAATCTAATTTAAATGCCCAAGTCACTACAATTTTCAGAAAATCAGGAGAAAGAATATTTGCTTTCAGGAACCGAAGATGCCACGACTTTAATAGCTGCAATATTTAAAAATGTTCATTTATCTGAAGAGAATTTGGAATTGCTTACATCAAAACTAGAAAGAATAGAGTTGAAAAAAGGTTCGAATTTATTAAAAGAAGGAGACGAAGTAAATGATCAATATTACGTGGTAAATGGTTGTCTCCGAACCTTTTTTATTGATGACTTGGGCAAGGAGCACACCGTACAATTTGCGATTCACGATTGGTGGATTAGTGACTATACTGCTTTTTTTGCGGATGGAATCGCGATTTTAAATATTGAAGCAATTCGAGATAGCTTGCTTTTCAGAATGTCAAAAATTGATATGGATGAGCTTTTAAAAGAAATTCCAGCTTTAGAAACATTCTTCAGAAAAAAGATGGAAGGCGCTTTTGCGGGATTTCAAAAAAGGATTTTGGCAAATCTCTCACAATCGGCAGCCGAAAGATATTGCCACTTTATAGAAAGCTATCCAAATATTGAGCAGCAAGTCAAAAACTATCATATCGCCTCATACTTAGGAATCACTACCGAAAGCCTCAGCAGAATTCGAAAGGAATTATTGTAATATTAACTTTCTTATCATAGATCAATTTTTTAAAATCGTAAATGCTGTAATTTTGTTTATATCAAAAGTGAACTTTAGAAAGCACAACCGTAATCAACTGAAATATAGATTATTGTTTTAATTTTAAAAGTCATTTTGATTTAATGTAATTATAAAAACACTAAAAAAAATAAAGATGAAAAAGGTATTATTTGTATTGACAAGTCACGAAGAATTAGGAAACACTGGTGAAAAAACAGGATTTTGGATTGAAGAATTTGCAGCTCCTTATTATCTATTGAAAGATAAGGGAATCGACGTTACACTAGCTTCACCAAAAGGAGGACAACCACCGATCGATCCAAAAAGTGATGCACCCGATGCTCAGACTCCAGCGACAATCCGTTACAAAAGTGATGCTGAAACTCAAAAAATATTGTCTCAAACGCACAAATTATCAGAAGTAAATCAAGCAGATTACGATGCTGTTTTCTATCCAGGCGGTCACGGACCACTTTGGGATTTGGCCGAAGACAAAGATTCGATTGCTTTGATTGAGAGCTTTATCAAAAATAACAAAACCGTAGCTGCAGTTTGCCACGCACCAGCAGTTTTTAGACACACTAAAAACGAAAACGGAAAACCATTAGTTGATGGCAAAAAAGTTACAGGCTTTACAAATACTGAAGAAGAAGCAGTTCAATTGACGAATATAGTTCCGTTTTTAGTTGAAGATATGCTAAAAGCAAATGGAGGAATCTACAGTAAAAAAGGTGATTGGGAATCGTATACTGTTGAAGACGGTTTATTGATTACGGGTCAAAATCCAGCTTCATCAGAAGCAGTTGCTGAAATATTATTGAAGAGATTGTCTTAAAAAAAACTTCGATTAAATAAAAAATCCTGCTTGAATTTTCAAGCAGGATTTTTTTTTTCAAATTTTAAAATTAGAATCTTTTAACTAAATTAAAATCGTTTTATAGCAGCAATAATCTCAAATATATAAACCAATTTCTTTATTTTAGCGAAAGCTTATTTTATTGTATGCACGCAAAAGCAGTTGTAAAATACTTCCGCGACATTAATACCTTTAATATCCCGTTCTCACTACTTGTGGGATTGACGTCGGGATTTTTATGGACGATAGTTTCATTTGCTTCAATCGGAATTGTTTTCGGGTTTTTGGGATTTCAAACCTTCAAAAAAGACGAATACTTTATGTACTACAATCTTGGAATTACTAAAAGTAAACTTCTTATTGCTATTACAATTCTAAACGGCAGTATTTCCATTCTATTTTTACTAATCTATCTTATCTTGAAATAAATGAGTTTATTAGAAATTCGCAACGCAACCAAAAAATTTGGTCAGAGAACTATTTTAAAAGCTATAGATTTTGATTGCAAAACTGGTGAAATCATTGGTATTTTTGGCAGAAATGGTGCAGGAAAATCAACGCTTTTAAAAATGATTTTTGGTGTTGTGAAAGCTGATTCACTAGATGTAAATGTTGATGCACAACCCATTCCTCAGAATAAAGTTATTCGGTCGCAAACAATTGGATATCTGCCGCAGCATTCATTTTTACCAAAGGATTTAAAAGTCAGGTCAGTTATTCCCTTATTTTTTCCGAATGGCGACCGACAAGACAAGATATTTTATGCGCCGCAAGTTTCGTCTTTTGAAAATATTCAAATTGGGAAGCTTTCAATAGGACAATTAAGGTATTTTGAATTGTTGCTAATAGGAAATCTGGAGCATAAGTTTTTGATGCTTGATGAACCCTTCTCGATGGTGGAACCATTGTATAAAGAAGTAATCAAAACGCTATTAATGGAAGTTAAAAAGACCAAAGGAATAATTTTGACAGACCATTACTACACCGATGTTCTCGAGATCACCGATAAAAACTATCTGATTAAACAGGCTAAATTTATTCCTATATTTGAATGAGAAGATTTGGTGAAAAATGATTATTTAGGAGTTTCAAAGAATTAACAGTTCAATAATTGCATTTTTTTTGGAGCTTTTTCCCGCTATTCACTTCAATCCGGCAAGAGCATTTGCCGTAGCAGTCGTCCGGCAAGGAGCTTCCGTTGGTCGCTCTTTCCCCCCGCCGCTACCAAAAGGCAAATCCTCAAGCCGAAATTTCCGTTACTATCAGGGCTAGGGATTTCCGTTTTTTAACCAGAATTTCTTTTAAATTAGGAGTTATCCTTTCAGGTCGAAATCGTTCTTTTATAGATCGAAGTTTTATACCTCGAAGATTTATTAGAAATACATTTTTTGGAACAGCAACGATGTTTGCGCAAAGAATTGGAACGACGCCAAAAAACAAACGAGAAACATCTGTTGCTACCAACTCAAATTTCCTACAGTAAAACTAGAAGTTGTGGACAAAAGCTGTAGTAGTAGACTGACCATCTGGTGCACAAATGTTTTATGCGAGCACTGAGTTTCTCACTAAAAATGCGCCCAAAAAAAGATGGAGAAATTACTTCAATTTCTCAAGTCAAAAACTTTTTATATCTTATAAATCCCGAGAATTTCTCTTATAAATCCGAATTTATAGCTGCGGTGACCAAATCGAATTAAAATCTGCTGATTATAGATTAGTTTTTTAAGGTGGAATTCAATTTACAGCTTCGGAAGTTGCGCAATTGCGAAACAAGAAAAATGGCGGAAAGTGCTTGCTGATTTAGATGTCAACCGGAGAAGCGGAATCGTACCGCTATTATTGGCAATCTTCGTGGAACACCAACAAACCTGCTTGGTTAGATCAAGAAAATCCAGATTGGCAGAATAACTTTAAAGTCAAATACTGGAATCCAGAATGGCAGAGTATTATTTTTGAAAATGAGAATTCTTATGATCAGAAAGTGATTGATGCTAACTTTGATGGAGTTTACTTGGATATTATTGATGGATTTGAGTATTACGAGGAGTAGGGAATGGAAGAAATCTCCTAGTTTTAAATCCCTCTTTCTGTCAAAAGTTAAAAAAATCTTTAATGGTTGTATATTCTACAATATTTCTCAAAAATACTTATTTGCGTTAAGAGATGCCAAATGTCTTTCTTTAGTTTTAAGTCGGGAGTAATTCCGCTTTCTGAGGTGAAAAAATCAGCTTTTGGAACTACCCAAGCTGTTATTCCAAAAACATAAAATTGATTTCGACAATCTGTGCCATTTTTCGTAATTTGCGCGTTTAATTTTCCCAAACTAACAAATGGAAGTTCAAATCGAAAAATCCCTACGCTCTCAAATTATCCGCTATACATTTTTCTTTACTGGTCTTATTTTTTTCGGACTGGGAGTAGCCTTTTCCGTCAAGGTTAAGTATTTGGGATTACATCCTTGGGATGTGCTCAACGTCGCATTATTTGAACATTTTGGTTTCAGCATTGGCACTTGGAGTATTGTAGTTGGATTGTTACTTCTTAGCGTTTCGTTGCTGGTTCGAAAAAAATATGTGAATATCGGGACTTTTCTAAATGCTCTGCTGATTGGTCCAATCATGGACTTATTTCTTTGGCTAGATATCTTGCCAGATGCTAGTAACAATTGGACAGACTATTTGCTTCTCATTCTAGGAATTTTACTGATTGGATTAGGTGGCGGAATGTATGTTGCGGGTGGTATAGGCGCTGGACCGCGTGATGGGTTTATGCTTTCTATTTCCGAACGCACAGGACTGTCAGTTGTGAAAGCTCGAGTTTTGGTCGAAAGCGTGGTATTAGCCATCGGATATCTATTGGGCGGTCCTGTCTTTTGGGTAACTTTCGTCTACACCTTAATCCTAAGTCCGATCTTTCAGGCTTCACTGAAGTTTTTTACAAGCTTGCGCGTACAATTAGAGGAGGAATAAAGCCTAGATTTTCAGTAATTACCTTTAAAAAGTTTATAAAATCGAGACTTTTTTGATATTTTAAGTACTTCTAACAACATTAATCTCATCCATTATTTATTATCTGTCTTGGCAAAATCAAACTAGTTTTTCCCACTTTTATCTAGGAACAGCTTTTTTAATTTTCAGGTTTTTAAAAACCACAAATTTTATATGATAAAAACTAACAACGTTTTATCTGTAATCGTCGAAAATTTAAAGAATTGATGTAATGCCTTTAGGAAAGTTCTATAAATGCATGCGGGTTTTGTGAAATTTAACTAATTATAGTTTTTTAAAACTGCCACTCAACTTCCAACCTTCATTCTCCAATTTCTAAGCATCCGATTCTGTCCAATTATATTACTTACAGGTTGATCTTAAGACTTCAATGCCATTTTCTTCAACCATTTTGAAGCCGTTATCTAACATCGGTTGAAAACTTGTTCGTCCACTAAAGTGCCAAAGTGCATATCCGTAGGCGCATTGATTAATATGTCCTATCTTATATTCATTGAACATTAGTTCTTTTAAACTGCTCCAATATTTTTCAGGTGAGTGCACAAATAAAATCAGTGGATTAAATTCTTCGTCAACGAATTCTTTTTTGTAATATTTTTTTATTCGTGCTACACTTGGAAAACCATATTTTTTGGTAATTGCAATCAACCTTTCGGTTTGTAGAGCGTCCATTGGGTTAATATAATTATTAAAAATCATTAATCTTATACTATCCGATTCAAATTTCCGTGTTGCTGTTTCAACAATTCTTAAGCTGTCAGGAAGTTTCTCAATTCTGTTGGTTTCAGATTTGTCAAAGGTTTTGTAGATGGTGTATTCCCGCATTGTTTGGTCATAACCATACATAAATTCTAATTCTTCTACGATAGTATTAATGTCGTTTTTGAAAAGTAATTCTTTGCTAGTTTGCGAAAAAATAGAACTGCTGATGAATATAAAAGTTACTAAAAGGGTTGATTTCATTGTTGTGTTTTTTTAAAGGTTGTGCGACACTTTGTTGTTTTGAGAGTTCTGTCTGGTTTGTAGATGTTGAGAAAGCTGCCTGTGCAATAATAACTAGTATGAGCTTTTAAACAAAGGGTTCAATGTTGGCTTTTCAAGAGTAACGAATCCTTAGCTGTACTGTACTGTACTGTTTTTTTAAAATTCAGTTTTGTCTCTTCCGCAATACCAACTTGGCTGACATTCAAAAACTACGCATCCTCCTGGGTGATAATTTTTTTCGGTTGTAATTTTTTTTCCTTTTTTTTCGGTTTTCTTTCCTTTCTTACTTACAAAAGATACATTACTAATTAAGCCATAAATAATGGGTATTACTTTATCTTTTTTTCCGCAGGTTGGGCATTCGTGTTTCTGCTCTGAATTTTTATATTGACAAACTGGATTAATTAAAAAGTCAGCAGTATAAATTTGATTTTCACTCAGTCGAATTAAGTGAATTTTGTTTATTGGATAATCACGAAGTGAAAATGAAAGATTGAAAGTGTCTACTTTTAAATTTTCGAATTGAAATTCATAATTTTCATTCAAAAGAATAGTGTCCTTTACTGTTTTTGATTTTAAAAAAGCATAAATATTTTTTGAAAGGTATTTTTTGTCTTCATCATTTTTTACAATAATTTTTCCAACTATTTTCCCATTTTGTGCATTGCAAAATGTAGAGAACATAAGAATTATAATTATTTTCAAAATATTTTTCAAAATCATAATTTGTAATTTATTGTCGATTTACGCGGTGAAATAGCACGTAATGCAGTTTTTAGGATTTGGCAAGTTGCGATCTTCTCAACTGCAACCTCAGGACTAACACAAAATTTCTAGCGAAAGGTAGACGTGAATTTTGCACTTATTTCGCAAATTCTTGAAGCGGCTTTAATGCGACGGCTATTTGTTAACTTTCTCTAATCCAAGTTTTATATAACCCATTTCCATTTTCATTTCCACAAATAAAATTCCATCAGCGTGACTATATTGCAGCTCATCTTTTTTACCTTCACCGTCAATCATTACAATTTTTTTATTAGATCTATCAACTTCAAAACTTCCATTCACAGGTTCTCCGAATAATGGAAAATTCATAAGAAATTTTCCATTATTCTCAAAAGTATATGTAATTGGAAAAATTAGAATCTTTGACATCTGTCTGAAACTTTCGGCTTCGTCTTTTCTGGCAGGATTTTTATAAGATATAGAATCTTTGCTTTTATTATAATATGAAATTTCATCTTCATATGAAAAAACTTTCCATTTTCCAGTAAAATCTTGTGAGTAACTTTTGAAACTCAGAAGTACTATTATAAGCAAAGTTCCTTTCATAGTGCGGTTTTTAGTTGTTGAATAGCGTTTATGTGTATGGACCGTTGCGTGTGATTGCCCGAACCATTCTAAGTACAAATCTACGTGAAAATTCCGCAGGAATTTTCCAGATGAGCACAGACCCAGCAATGCTTTATACACGGTGTTGCCACACGTTTTTTTATTCCGATTTCAGTTTATAATTCAGCCAATAATTTCCCATTGTCAACATTTCCTCCGTAAACATATTTTTCAGCTCAACTTTTGCAAAGTATGTACAACCTGAACAAACAGAAACTAATTCAGTCGATATTTTAATTTCCGCAATCAATTTCAATTCCGCTTCGTTGAGTTTATATTTTCCGAGTTCAGTAAGTTTTTCAAGAGTTATTACTGACATATATCTTTTCGCATTATTATTAGAGGTCAGTTTTTTCGAAATCCAATTATAATTTTCGCTGTCAAGTTTACGAGAATATTTTTCAACCGTTTTTGATTGACTTCCATCAAAATAGCAACCAAAACCAACCATTTCATTTTTGTCCACGTTGTCTTGAGCATTTACAACGCTTAAAATTCCAATTAAAAAAACAATGGTTAATATTTTAGTTCGCATTTTTTTCAAATGTGTGGCAACTCGTTTATATGTCTGACAAAGTGAAAAAACAAGTTCCTATCTATGCGAGGAATATCTAATTTTTTCACATTATTGCTGCGCTAATTTATTCAATATTACTTTGCAATTAGCAATTAATTTCAATTGAAAACGATGACCTGCGCAAAGGACAGAAACGGCATCCTTTGCTGCTATCTCAATTTTCTAAATTGAAAACTGATAGTTGTAGCAGCAAAGATTAGGGAAATTAAGAAATGGTACAGGAGGTTGCCTCTCCCGATTGCTATCGGGATCGCAATGACGGACTGACCTTCGCCTAAGAAAGTGGTCAGAAGAAACGTTGACATCTAGGAAGATTTCGAGGTTTGGTCGAAGGGATGGCGAAGGTTGCGCCCAAAAAAGAGGTGTTATAGCCAGTTTACCGCTCGATTTCATTTTTTACAATTTCTATCCAATTGCTCTCATCATCTGGATTTAGTTTTATGTCTGCTTCAATTCCGATCATTTCAAAGTCCAAATCGTCATGGAAGATCATTCTTTTTTGAGTCATACTAATCCAGGCTGGAAAATTTGGAATTTCTAATTTTCGCCATTCTCCATAGGCAACGAAACCGCCTGTATTTTCTCCAAATGTTTTTACTTTTTCACTTTGCTTTGCAGTTAAAATGAAACCTTCAGATGAACTTGCCACATTTCTGTTTTGAAGTATGACCACATTTCTTGGAAGCTCTGATAATCGGTCAATTGAAGAAGTTGATTTTGTGTAAGGTTCAAATTTTCCTATATGTTTTCGTAATTCTTCAATTTCCTTGTCGGCATCTATACTATCTTGTTGGGTAGTGACATCATATAAATATCTTTCATCGTAATAATCCTGATAGTTATCTTTACTAACCCATATAGAAGTTGCTGCAATGGGGCTTTGATATGTCTTTTTGTCCATTATGTAAGGAAGTATTGGATAATAGCTTAAATCACTTCCACCGCCATTATTTCTGACATCTATGATTAAATTATCTTTTGAAGATAGTTTCTCGTGATTTGCTTGAATAATAGAATCAATATTTTTTTTGTTTTTAAAATCAAAACTATGAATTCTTAAATAGTTAGTTTCAGTACTTAGTTCTTGAAAAAATGTAGAATTCTCAACTGTGTAATTGGTAACCGAATTCAGTTTAGATTTATCCTTATAGAAAACTAAACTTCTTCCTAATCGTAATGTATCGTCTGTGAGTTCAACTTTAAAAAACAGAAGGTAGCTAACCAAATGACCAATAAATTGCATATAGCTCTTTCTGCTCATTTTGGTAAAATTCAATTTTTAAATCTCCTTTATTTCCAAGAGATATATTTTTTATAAAAAAATCAGCGTTTAAAGCTCCAATGTAGTTCCTTCCTTTTTTTACGTTTTTTTGAACTTCAATTGAAAATGTTCCGTCTTGATAAAACCAAGTACCTAAAATCCCTTTTTCAGTAGTTCCTTTAATTTTAAAGTTCTCAACATTTTGCTCTAAAAATCTTTTAACTTAAACACTATCTTCAAAAGTTTTAAAAGGATAATATTTATTAGTTATTTCTAACTTTTGATGATTATCTCTCAGATAGGACAAGTAAAATTGGGTTACTCCTAAACATTCTTTTTCAGTTGATATTTGTTTTGCAATATTTAAAGTGCTCTTTTTATGTTTAGAGTATTCTGTTTTTTTATCATATTCGATAACTTGATGAGCATAAGACGCTGAATTGCTTTCAATCTTTGCGCTCACATAATTCAAAATTTCTACACAGTTACATTTAGTCTGTGAATAAGCTGAAATTGTAATGATTAAAAGAGTTAATGTGTAGCGCATAGTTTTAAAAGTGGAGATAATGTTTGGTGATTTTGCTAGTTGTGTGAGATTGCACGGACATGCCAAATAAAAACTAGTTATGGGAAATTGGAAGTATTTTATAAGTGAGGATAGTTCAAGGCATACCTTAAATAACGTGGTAGCAACTGATTATTAATCGTTAAATTTTTTTGTTTTCATATTATAAGAAAATAAAGATTTCAATTTTTCAGATTCACCTTTTTCATTTGTTGCGAAAAATGTTAAGTCCTCATTTTTATCTATTATAATTTCACCTTTTAAATTTCCTTCAACGTCTATTGTTATTGATTTTGTAATATTATTTTCTTTTGAGCCTTTGATAATTCTCCCGCTTAAAATTGAAGCATTTCTTATTACGAATTTTACATATACACTTGATGTTAATCCAAAGAATTTGATTTTTTCTGTGTTAATAGATTTTATATAATAATCATCAAATTCAATTTTGAATTGAATAGGGAAAGATTTGTCTTTTTTCGTTCGTTCTAATTTAATCCATTCAACAATAGCAAGATTCATAATACCTATTTTGTTATTTTCAATAGAGTCAAGTAAAATTGTTTCTATTTTGATAGGTGCATTAATGTTCTCTCTATAAACAATTCCATTAAAGTCTTTTAAAATAATATCTATTACTTTCTGGGTAGTATCTAGATATAGAGTTGGTGCGATAAATTTTGCCTCAATTTGAAGTCCCATTTGTTTTATTGGAAGCCAACTTTGAATATCTTCTTTTTTAAGTTTATTTGCGGTATGTAATTCAATTCCGTAATATTTTGCCGTATTTATTGCGTCAGCCTGATATCCATTTGTGCTAACAAAAACTTTCTTATTAATTTCTTTAATTCTATCACATTTCGATTCGAATGCTTCAATTTCTTTAACAGGAACTTTTTTATTATAATCTTTACATTCAATCGCAATCTTAATATCAAAGCCATTTATTGAGGAAACGACTAATATATCAATTTCTCGCTTCTGACCACTTTCGTTTTCGATTTTATAATTATTGAAAATCTTTGTGTTTTCAGAATCCTTCAAAGTCTCTTGGATAAGTTGAATAGTATTTTCTAACGATTTTCCATTATTGTTCATAGCTTCTTGTAATTTGTAATTAATGTTTCTAATGTACAATCTGTGGCATGTTTTGCGACAAAACTCTCCAAATATAAACTAACTTTATGAAATCCGCAGGTTCTCCAAAAGGGCACAGACCAAGCCATATCTTATA
Source organism: Flavobacteriales bacterium (assembly GCA_038242935.1). GTDB lineage: Bacteria > Bacteroidota > Bacteroidia > Flavobacteriales > Flavobacteriaceae > Flavobacterium. The sequence goes on along the minus strand of JBBSRP010000064.1, from coordinate 742 downwards.
TACGGTGTTGTGTTTAGTGTTTTTTCTACTTTTAACCTTCTCCGCCTTCTGTCATATTTCCTAATGGTTTAAATTCAGCGATATACTTTTTTTCAAATATTTTACAGTCTTTTCTAATTCCCTCGAAGATTATTTTATGTTTGATTTTATTATGATATTTTTGGATAAATTTTGATTTGAATAGATGAGATTCATTACTAAATGCGCCTCTAACGTGCTGTTCAAATCTTAAATTCGGATTTGCGGCGATACCAACATAAAAAACAAAAAATTCACACTCCAAAGTATAAACATAGCAATATTCTTGGTCATTCTGGTTTTCTAAATCAAAAAGCTGGCTTATTTCCAACTCTCTTTGATATAGCGACATTTCATTAGAATTGTTTATATATTCATCCGTGATAATCTTATCATAACGATTGACTAAATCTGCTCCTGACGTCAATAAATCAATGATTGTTTTTAAATCTTTTTCAACATAACACGCTTTTTCATTAAGAACTTTGGCGTGTTTAATATAAAATTTCCAATTAGACTTATAGCCAACATTTAGAAAGAAGTCTTGTTTTAAATAATATAGGTCATTCCATAATCCGTAAATTTGGCTATTCCATTCTTTATAGTCATTCACAAAACTATTTACTATTGTGGCATCAATACAATATGGTCCAGATGTGTAATAATATACAAGACTTTTAATTTGATGATTTGTAATTTTGACTTTGAATGATAAACACTTTTT
>JBBSRP010000063.1:0-13614 GCA_038242935.1 Flavobacteriales bacterium | reverse complement strand
TTGGCAATTTTATAATTTAATACTGACTTGTAGAAAGCATTACGAGGGTACAAGCAACTTCCACTTCGATATTATTAAGTTTTAGTAACTCATAAAATGCTGGATTCTCCGTACCTGGATTGAAGATTACTCGTCTTGGTGCAAGATCAATGATATAATTATAATATTCTTTCTGTCTGGCTGGATTTAGATAAAGCGTTACAGTATTGATATTTGTAAACGGAATCTGTTTTGTCTGAACTTTTACTCCTTCCACCTCAACTTCTTTCAGTCCGATTGCTACAACCGAATGTCCAAATTGAAGAAGTTTCTTGATAGCCATATTCGAATATCGAGCAGTATTAGACGAAGCACCCAATACCAAAGTTTTTTTATTTTTCATATTTTGCGATTTTTCATTTAATACAAAAGTAACGGAAATTTTACATCTGAATTGGTTAAAATTTTTATCTTTAAATTTAATTATAAGAGCTTTATAGATTCTACCTTTGCCGAGAGTTTATTTTACAAGCTTTAACTTCAAAAACGCTTTATCCAATTTATGGAACTTTTTATTTATCTCTTTGCCGCATTATTTTCAGTTATAAATCCGATCGGGACGGCGCCTATTTTTGTGGCTCTGACCCAAAATGATAGTAAGAAAGAACGCAGCCGAATTTCGCTTTGGACGGCAATTAACGTATTTATCATCCTTATCGTCTCCTATTTTATTGGACAGTACGTACTCGGTTTCTTCGGAATTAGCCTTGACGCACTTCGCATTGCGGGTGGTCTTATCATCGTGAATTCAGGATTTTCTCTGCTGTCTGGAAAGATTACAAAGCACCGAGGTATCGATAAAAAAACCGAAAATGAGGCTCAAAAACGGAACGATATTGCCCTTTCTCCATTGGCAATTCCAATGTTGGCGGGACCTGGCTCTATTTCACTTCTTATTGCATTTTATCAAGAACACCACGCAACTATAGATATGGTTGTTGCAGTTTCGGCAATTTTGGTGGTTGCAATTAGCATCTTTATTATTCTTGGATCTGCACATTATTTGGTCAAAATGTTGGGATCTTCAGGTATTGTCGCAATTAGCAAAATTGTCGGTTTTATCGTGATTGCCATCGGAATTCAATATATCGTGGGTGCAATTGTCAATATTATTCAGAGTAATATTTTGAGATAGAAGATTAATTTTTTCGCTTTCGCTAAATGTAGACCGTTTTCAAAATACACAATATGTAAAAAATTTGGCTGACATCTTACCAAGCGCACGAAATTAGAATCAATTTTTCTGATGCATTATTGTTCTATTAATACAGTTGATAAGTTCTCTCTTATAAAATTCAAATAATCTTGCAATCGCTTCGGATAAACGCAGAAGGTAGTTTAGTAATATATTTTTTAGAAAATCAGTTGAAATTCTAGAAAAAAAAAATTAAATCTTTCTGAAGCAATAGCCTCTTAACGATATAATTGAAGGCCACTATTTTAAGAATACAGTATTTTTCTGCTCAAACATAAATGGCTTTAAAAGCTTAAAACCACTTTTAAAAATTTTTTAAAAGTGGTTTTTTTATTTAATTCAGTTTCGCATCAGCTAAGAAATAGTATATCGAAATTTATAACTTTAATTTTCTTCTAGCTGTTCTTCTTGTGGTAAGAAAATTTCAGCCATCATACAACGAGCACTTCCACCACCGCAAGACTCAATAGTATCAAGATTTGAATGAATAATTTCGCCGTGAGCAGATAATTTATCTACTTGATCTTTTGTTAGACTATTATAAGCTGCGGAACTCATAATAATATATCTTTTATCATCAGCACCTTCTACCTCAAGCATATTTCCAGCAAAGTTATTTACCTGATCTTCTGTGATAAGAATCACTTCTTTGTCATTGTCTTTCAGATTTTGAATAACATTTTTACGCTCGGCTTTGTCATCGATACAATCCGCACATAATACTGCAAAAGTTTCACCTAGGCACATCATCACATTTGTATGATAGATTAACTTACGCTCACCATCAACAGTGTGAAATGCTTCAAATATTACCGGCGCATAATCAAAATCTTCGCAAAATTCAATGAATAACTCTTCGTCAGCTCTTGGCGAAAGTGCGCAATATGCTTTTCCGTTTGCACGGTCTAGCAACATACTTCCAGTACCTTCAAGAAAATAACCATCATCTTCTGCAGAAGAATAATCAACAATATTTTCTATCAAGAAACCTTGGTCTTCCAAAGTGTCTAAGATTTCTTCACGTCTCTCTCTTCTTCTGTTCTCAGCAAACATTGGATAAAGTGCCACATCGCTGTTTTGATGGAAGGAAATCCAATTGTTAGGAAAAATACTGTCAGGAGTGTCAGGATTCATAGTATCATCTACTACAACCACATTTACACCTACTGCGCGAAGTTTTTCTACAAACGTATCAAACTCTTCCTGCGCCTTAGCATTAACGTTTTCTGGTGAAAGATTCTCGATCACTTTCTGGTAATAATTGTTTACCACCGTCTGCTCATTCATCCGAAAAGAAACCGGACGAATCATCAAAATTGAATTTGTTGTTTGTTTCATAATCATTAAATTTTATTCCCTTATTAACGGAAGTGTTGAACATCTTAGCAGTCCTTCCTGCTTGGCAATCTCTGCGTATGGTACGGTCTCTACCGTAAAATTATTTTCTTCTAGCCAATTATTTAATCTTGTAAAATTCCGCTCTGTAACCACTACCGTTGGTGTAATCGAAAATACATTAGAATTCATATTATACATCTCGTCTGCAGTAATATGAAACAGATTTTCTTTCCCAAACAAGTCTACAAGATACTGATAATCTGCTTCGTCTTTAAAGCCTTCTTTAAAAATAATTGCTTTGTCCAAACCTACCGGCTGAAAGCAACAGTCTAAGTGAAGTGCATTATTTTTGGGATCTGTAAATGACTTAACCAGATCAAATTCCTTAACAACTTTTTCTGGAAAAAGTTCTTTTATAAAATTTACCCCGTGCATATTAGTGCGAGCAGTTTTTATTCTGCTATAATCTGCTCCTTTATATGTACCTATAAAAACGTAATTTTTCCAAAGCATTACATCTCCACCTTCAATGTGTACTTTCTCTGGCGGAACGATTACTTTATTTGGATTCATCATATCTATGATAGACTGAAGTGCTGGAAATTCTTTTTCGCGCTCAGGAAGAATATTTGCTCGAATAAAATAGTCATCAATAACAAAAGCTATATCTCTAGTAAAGATCTGATTTTCGTCTTCAACAATTGTAGGTCTATAAACGGTAACGCCATACTTTAAAAAAACTTCATGTAGCGCCTCCATTTCCGCTACCATGTCGTCTTCTATGGGGTATGTGCCTGCAGTAATATGTTGCAGTGACTTGGGATCGTAAGCATCTTGTGCCGAAGGAGTTGGTCCATTGCTAACAGCAGTACCTAATATAACCGCTTTGAGAGTTGACGTTTCGTTTTGAATATTTAATTCTAACATAGTAAAAGTTTTGACTAATTATTAAGGTAAAAAAGCTCCTCTATACTGAGAAGCTTTCTTTATAGTTATGGCTTTCGCCAAAATCATTAACGTTCATCCATCGGTTTGAATTCTCTCAAGGCATATCCTGTATAGATTTGTCTTGGTCTTCCGATAGGTTCTTTGTTAATACGCATTTCTTTCCACTGAGCGATCCATCCTGGCAGACGACCGATTGCAAAAAGTACTGTAAACATTTCTGTAGGAATTCCCATGGCGCGGTAAATTATTCCTGAATAGAAATCTACGTTTGGATATAATTTTCTCGAAACGAAATAATCATCTACAAGTGCCGCAGCCTCTAGTTTTTTTGCAATTTGCAAAATTGGATCATTTACGCCTAGCGTTGCAAGTACTTCATCAGCTGCTTTTTTAATAATTTTGGCACGTGGGTCAAAGTTTTTGTAGACACGGTGTCCAAAGCCCATAAGACGGAATGGGTCGTTTCTATCTTTGGCTTTTGCCATATATTTGTCTGCATCACCACCATTTCTCTGAATTTCTTCTAGCATTTCAAGAACAGCTTGATTTGCACCTCCGTGAAGTGGGCCCCAAAGAGCAGAAACTCCAGCAGAAATAGAAGCGAATAACCCAGCATGAGATGATCCTACCATACGCACTGTAGATGTAGAACAGTTTTGCTCATGATCACCGTGCAGAATAAACAATTTGTTTAAGGCATCTACTACAGCAGGATCCGGAGTGTAAGGTCCTGTAGGAAGTTCAAACATCAGGTGCATGAAATTCTCTACGTATCCCTTTGTATTATCGTAATAATTGAGCGGGTAGCCCATTGATTTACGGTATGTATAAGTAGCGATAACAAGGAATTTACCCATTGTTTTGCAAACTGCATTATACATTTCTGTCTCGTTCTCAACATTGACAGGTTTTGGGTTGAATGCTGTAAGAGCAGATGTCAAAGATGCCAAGATTCCCATTGGGTGGGCTGTTCTTGGAAAACCTTCAACGATTTTTTTCATCTCTTCATTAACCAAAGTATGTTTGCGAATATCATTTTCAAATTGCTCTAGTTGGTCAGCAGTAGGAAGCTCACCGAAAACAAGTAAAAAAGCAACCTCTAGAAAGTTTGCTTTACCTGCAAGATCTTCGATGCTATAACCACGGTAACGCAATATTCCTTCTTCACCGTCTAGAAATGTAATGTCACTTTTGCAAGAACCCGAATTCTTATAACCTGGATCCATCGTAATGTATCCTGTTTCACTTCTAAGTTTTTCTATATCGATGGCAACTTCGTCTTCAGTTCCAATAATTACTGGAAATTCATACTTTTTTCCGTCGATCTCTAATGTTGCGATTTTTGACATAATATATAGGGAAATTTATTTTGTGAATTTATTATTCCAACAAATCTAAGGAAAATAGTATTAATGTGAAAGCGAGTTTGAAGAGAAATAACAAAAAAATTACTGTTTTTAAAGGCATTTATCGATGTTCAAAAATGCACTACACTGCTTTACGCCAAATTTCTGATTTTGTGCCTACATATTAGGATACGCCTATTGACTTTCTTAAAGAAAACTAATTCTTATTATTGTTTTTTATTTCCAATATATTCTGGCTTTCGCCGAAGTAAAAAAAGCAAATTTGTGATAGGATGCTTTCGAAGTTAATCGTCTTGATTAGAAATTACTTGAATTTGAAGGTTGTCTTTCCGAAGTCCTAAATAAAGTGAAAAACATCATCAAAACGGTTAACTGTGAAATGATCTTAATTTTTTGGCTTTCGCCGAAGTAAAAAAAAGAAAATTGATGCCAAGACACTTTCGAAGTGAATCGTTAATACCAAAGTTTAGTCAAATTCCCAAGAACTTCTCCGAAAAGTATGATTAAATGAAAAATCATTTCAAATTGATTAATTCTGAAAAAGCTTAAATATTGGGCTTTCGCCGAATTAAAAAAATAGAAATTAATGCTACGACATTTTTGCAGCTAGTTGTTTAAAATAGAAACTTTCGAATTCAAACTCAATTCTGAAAAGTGTAGTTAAATAAGAAACCCGTCCAAAATTTGTTGTTCTGAAAAGGTCTCTTATTTTTTTTGCTTTGAAAAATGGATTATGACCAGAAAGCTTGGAGCGAAAAGCAGGTATCAGCTCCTTAAAAATCTCCCGCAATTGAAAGGATTACTTCTTGATAATTTTCTGCGTCTGTTTACCCTGAGATGTCGCCACCGATACAAAGTAGATCCCCGCAGAATATGTTGACAAATCAAGAACCTCCCAAGTATCATTCGCAACTTTGGTCGTGAGAAGTCTGCCTTGAGCATCGTATAAGTGCATTGACGTAATTGTATTTGCCGATTCCACATTTAATTTGCTTCTTTTCTTGCTCTTTTTGCAAAAGCGATTCCTTTTTGTCAAATTCAAAATTCATCTCGGCTTGAACTATTTGACGAATATTTTGCTGATTCTGCAAACTGTCTTTCGCAACTCCATATAACTGTAAGTGTTTTAATGCTTTTTTAGAATCTCCTGTTTTTTCGTAGATTTTACTCAGCGCCAGTTCAGAATTCTGAATTGATTCCAGCAGATTTAATTGAGTGGCGTATTCTAAAGACTTACGCGTATTCTCTAATGCTTTCTGATAGTTTTGTTGTTTAAAATAAAACTGCCCTAAATAATAGTAAGTATCTGATGAGCCAAATTTGTCGTCTATTTTTTGAAATTCAGTAAGCGCGTTTCCGAAAGAAAGCAGTGATTCAGCCTGATTATTTTGGTCTTGAAAATATTGTCCTAGATTGTTGTACAATTCGCCCAATCCTCTGGAATCAGAAAATTGTTCAAATTTCTTTTGTGCTACTTGAAAGTATTCAAATGCTTTTGGATAGTTAGCTTGCTGTAGATATATTTTACCAATATTGGTAGCGGTAATTCCGCTAGATCGTTTATTTTTCTCCAGAATTTTCCAAGATTTTAAAAAGTAATCCAACGCTTTGAAATCTTGATTTTGAGATTGAAAGACAACTCCAATATTGTTGTAGACCTGCGCCATCTTAAGCTCCTGACCAGTTTCCTCGTAAAGAGCGACCGCTTTCAGATGGTGTTGCAGAGACTTTGGATAATTATTTTGTTCAGAAAACACAATTCCAATACTTCCGTACGCTCGAGCGAGTGAATTTTTTAATTCTAAATTATCGGTGGTTTGCTCTTGCAATTCTTTTTCCAAGACAAATTGAGCCTTTTGAAAATTTTCTAAAGCTTCCTTATAATTTCCGGCGATAATTCCAGCATTTCCTAAGCTGAGTAAAGCTGTCGCTTCGGCCGAAGCAAAATTAATTTTGCGAGAAGCCACTAATGCTTTTTCGGCATACTCCTTTAACAACACTGGATTGGATTGTTGGTAAGCAGCTGCGAGCTGGTTCAAGACGGTTGCTTTCTCGATGTCATCTCTGGCATTTGTTAGCACTTTTTGCAAACTATCAACGACCGTCTCTTGCGAAAAAGCATTTGAAAGAAAGAAAAAAACCAAAAAAATGCCTACAATTCTCATTCTGCTCATAGCACATAATTAGATATAATCAAATGTAGTATTTTGCTATTGCAAAAAATGTTGCGAATGAGTATTTGCGCATTTCTAATTAGAATTTGATAACCAACTTTTCACGAAGCATAAAAAATTCATTGATTTTACAAAACATCTAAAAAACAAGAAACCTCTTTCTAAACTAAAAGTTCTGAAAGAGGTTTTTGATTTATTTAACTTTAAAAAATTTTCAGCTTCTTCTATTCTAGAGTTCTATAGTGGTGAGATTCCCTTGCCCTGATTTCCTCTGGACTGTTCGCTTCGCTCGGGTGCAGTGGAAAGCCTTTTGCTGGCAGAATCCAATTTTTTTTTGCAGCAAAAAAGTGACCGAAGGTCCCGATAAATATTGGGATTGCTACTTACAAAAATGGATTATGAAAAAAATGCTTGGAGTGTAAAGCAGGTTTCAGCTCCTTAAAATTATTAATGTAATTTAAATGCTTTAGCGCCTGGATAATATGCTGTGTCGCCCAATTCTTCTTCGATTCTCAATAGTTGATTGTATTTTGCCATGCGGTCTGAGCGCGATGCTGATCCGGTTTTGATTTGACCACAGTTTAATGCTACGGCAAGATCGGCAATTGTATAATCTTCTGTTTCGCCCGAACGGTGAGACATTACGGTTGTAAATCCAGCACGATGTGCCATATTTACAGCGGCAATAGTTTCAGTAAGAGTCCCGATTTGATTGACTTTGACAAGAATTGAGTTGCCAATCCCCTGCTCGATTCCTCTAGAAAGTTTTGTTACATTTGTTACAAAAATATCATCACCTACTAGCTGTATGCGGTCACCGATTGCTTCTGTAAGCATTTTCCAACCGTCCCAATCATCCTCGTCCATACCGTCTTCTATAGAAATAATGGGGTATTTTCGAGAAAGTTCTGCAAGATATTGCACTTGTTCAATTGATGTTCTAATCCTTCCTTTTGACCCTTCAAATTTTGAATAATTATAGTGGCCATGTTCGTAAAATTCAGAAGCGGCACAATCTAAGGCGAGTTTAACATCGGTTCCAAAAATGTATCCTGCAGACTCAACGGCATTCTTGATACGCTCAATTGCTTCTTCTGTACCTCCTACTAGATTTGGAGCAAAGCCTCCTTCGTCTCCTACTGCTGTAGAAAGATTAAGGTCATGCAGTCCTTTTTTAAGATGGTGGAAAATCTCCGTACCCATTTGCAAGGCTTGAGAGAAAGTTTTTGCTTTTACTGGAACAATCATAAATTCCTGAAAGGCGATAGGTGCATCTGAGTGCGAGCCACCGTTAATGATATTCATCATTGGCACGGGAAGTGTGTTGGCAGAAACACCACCTATGTATCTGTAAAGCGGCATTCCGAGTTCGTTTGCAGCAGCTTTTGCAACGGCAAGCGAAACTCCAAGAATAGCATTTGCTCCTAAATTTGATTTATTGTGCGTTTGATCAAGGTCGATCATGATCTGATCTATTAGATTTTGTTCAAAAACTGAAGTTCCAAGAAGTGCTTCTGCGATTAATGTATTCACATTTTTCACAGCTTTGTGTACACCTTTGCCCATAAAAGCTTTTCCGCCGTCGCGTAATTCTACTGCTTCATGTTCTCCTGTTGACGCTCCCGAAGGCACTGCTGCGCGGCCGAGCGTTCCGTTTTCTGTGATTACATCTACTTCTACAGTAGGATTTCCTCGGGAATCGAATATTTGTCGGGCGTGGACTTTAATGATGATACTCATTGTAAATGTTTTTGAATTATAAAAGTTGCTCACAAATATATTCTATTTTTTAGAATTTTTGGGAAATTATGGATACAGATTGACTGTAAGAAGTGCTGCAATAGATAAAATATGATCTTAAAAAAATAAATCCGAAATAAAAGTTTCCAATCATTGAAATATAAAATAAAGCTAATTATCAACTAAAACAAAGAAGATTAGTGGAAATACTGCCCGATAAACAGTATAAAACACCGATGAAGTTGAAGGTAGTATCAGAAATTGTAAGAGCTTTCCTTCTGATTTTAACTGAATTTTAATCAATTATTAAAAAAAATCAGTTTCGAGGTAAAATCATTTTCATAATAAAAGTTATATAATTCACATGTTTCTTTACATAATATCAAAAATTAAATGATAATCTTTCATTATCGTCAAATTAATGAATTTTTTGGGAGAGATTTATTTGCTATGTAATGGATTATGAGGTGATTAAATAATAACAGGCAAGACCGTTGTATAATTATTCTAAGTATTTTTGATCTTTAAATAATAAAAAAAGCCTTTAACTTTAACTTCATATATATGCTACAAAACTATTTTACCTTTGAGAAGTCTGTTCTTACTTTTAAACTGAAATCAGTTAATAAAAATTCTCTTGTACTTGCTATGTTATTTTCAGCATCTACAATAAGTTTTGCACAAGATATAAATAAGCAAAATTTTAATAATCAGAACATTAATTCTAACAATGTAAATGAAGTTTTGACCATACCCGCAGGTTATGGAAATGACGCAGCGGCAGAAGCGAACTACAAAACAAAAGTAGAAGAGAATACGTGGTCTTATATTGCAAATCCTTACTCATTTGCAATAAGTGCAGACGAATTTCTTGAAAAGAATCATAACTCGATAGACGCTACTATTTATATTCCTAACGATGCAAATAATCAGAAATCAGATTTCAATTATGCTGATGGATATTCTACTTATAATTTGAGTGGTGGCACATCAAGTGTTGGAACTATAGATTTAAAAAGCACCAAAATTAATTTCGACAAAAATAACGCATTTGGTATCATACCTTCTGGTCAAGGCATCTTGGTTCAACCTTTAAAATCTGACGATGTTGTTATTACCAATTCTATGGGTACTGAAACTCACAGAGATAATGTTATGTGGGCAGGAAAAGAACCTAAAACTAGAAATCGTTATTGGATGAATTTAACCAACGCTAACGGAAACTATAGTCAGACTTTAATGGGATACTTTAAAGATGCTACAGATGATATCGACCCTGGATTTGATGGAAATGTATTTCCTGGAGCCCACGTGACACTTTATAGTTTCTGCAATGGAATTAAATTAAGTATTCAAGGACAAGCAATGCCTCTTACTAATGACAAATATGTTGTTTTTGGTTATAAAACAAAAACTGCGGGCATGTTAAGCCTTTTCATACCACAAACTGAATTAGATTTTAACGGAGTGATGCCATTACTATTAAAAGATGGAATTGCCGGTGGATTTCATATGATAAAAGATGCGCCATATTATTTTTATTCTGCAGCAGGTACATTTGATGAAAGATTTGAAGTTCATTACACCGATGGTAGCAATAGATTGTCTGGCGATAAAGACACTATGGAAGACAAACAGATAGTTGCTTACAAAGAAGGTGACAACATTGTAGTGAAAGCAAATAATAGTTTGTATACAGAAATTGAAATTTACGACATGAATGCTAAAGTTGTAAAAGCAGTTAGAGATGTAAAAACTGATTTTACAATTATAGATGGCGTGCAACAGCAAAATCAATTGCTATTGATTAACGTAAAAACTACTGAAGGTAAATATATTACAAAGAAGATTATTTTTTAATTTTCTATTTGTAGACATACTAAAAACCCGAACTTTAATAGAGTTCGGGTTTTTTATTATTAAAGTTTGGAGCTAGAGTCAAGATTAATAATTTTTTGGCTTTCGCCGAAAGACTTCAGTTTCATTAATGATATAGTGCAAAAGAAGATGATAATTGCGTATTTTACATTTAGAGAGAAGGCGATTTGTCTTCGGTTGAATCATTATCGCTCAAATTCTACTCAAATATAATAAAGGTGTTAGCAAAACATTGCTCTGTTAAATAATAAAGACCTGCAATATAGAAGCCTGAGGCTTTTACGGGCTAAAGTAAATTTGCATTCATCGTTTTCAGGCTTTCGTCGAATTACTTCAACTTTATTGATAATATCGTAGAGATGAACAAGTACAGTACGTATTTTACATCTGGAAAGATGGCGACTTGTGCTCGGTTGAAGAATGATTGCTAAAAATCTACTAAAAATAGTAAATGTGTGTGCCGTTCTATCTGTTTAATATATACTATCGAACTTAAAGGAATAGTTTTTTGATAATACGGCTAACTGAAACAGTGATCAAAACTGAAATTTAAGATCAAAAAAAAATCGAACACTAGGTTCGACTTTTTTTAATAATTTATTGAGATTTTTTGATGTTTTCTATAAACTCATCAAAAAGGTAGCTTGCATCGTGTGGGCCAGGACTAGCCTCAGGATGGTACTGCACCGAGAAGCAATTTTTGTTCTTCATTCGCATTCCCGAAACTGTATGATCATTTACGTGAACGTGCGTGATTTCCAGATCAGGATTTGCTTCCAACTCTTCTCTATTCACAGAAAAACCATGGTTTTGTGAAGTTATTTCTCCCTTTCCAGTTATGATATTTAGCACAGGATGATTGATTCCTCTGTGACCATTAAACATCTTGAAAGTAGATACACCATTTGCCAAAGCCAAAACCTGATGTCCTAAACAAATACCAAACATTGGATCATTATTCTCGATAATTTGTTTAGCGATATTAATAGCACCTTCTAACGGCTCTGGATCACCAGGACCGTTTGAAAGGAAAAATCCATCAGGATTAAATTCCTTCATATCTTGATATGTGCTGTCAAAAGGGAATACTTTGATGTAGCAATCTCTTTTTGCCAGATTGCGCAATATATTCTTTTTGATTCCAAGATCAAGTGCCGAAATTTTGTACGTAGCTGTTGGCTCACCTACAAAGTATGGCTCTTTTGTCGAAACTTTTGATGCTAATTCAAGCCCTTGCATATCTGGAACTTGAGCAAGTATCGCTTTCAACTCTTCAATAGGAGTTCCATCGGTGCAAATAATTGCATTCATCGCTCCGTGTTCACGAATATATCCTACTAGAGCACGAGTATCAACATCAGAGATCACAACTAGATTCTGTTTTGCAAAATAATCTTCAAGACTAGTCGCATTTGTACGAGAAAAATTGAAACTGAAGTTCTTGCAAACAAGGCCAGAAATCATAATTTGATCAGATTCTACTTCGTCTTCCATTACACCGTAATTTCCAATGTGTGGGGTCGTTGCAACCATTATCTGTCCAAAGTAAGAAGGATCTGTAAATATCTCTTGATATCCTGTCATTCCGGTATTAAAGCAAACTTCACCTGATACTTTACCTTCTATTCCTATTGATTTACCATAAAAGATAGTTCCATCACTTAATAGTAGAACAGCTTTGTTACGTTTTGAATATTTCATTAAGTAGTTGTTGTGTTGTATTATTTAAATATGCTTCGAGTATTTCTGGCAATTTTAATTGTGCAAATTTACGGCAAATAAAAGAAAAATCCTCGCGGGTTTGAAAATTTTAATAGCGTTCTATAAATACACAAATTTACGAAGCAGAAAGTCAGTCGAACCACTTGATAATTGCTCTGGAGCAACTAGGTTAAAAGAAACAAATTACTAATTATTAAGCTTAATGACTTTTCCTTTAATTTTCTCAATGCCTAATGACGAAAATTTTTAACTCTCTAGAAATTAAGTTTCATTAAGCACTGCGACTGAAATTCTTCTCCATTGATCTAAATAGTGTTTAAAAAATCCGCGTCACAGACGCTGGGATTTCGTCTCTGTAGAAAGTAGGTACTCGTTGCAAACGAGCACCAGAAAAGCGGAGTGACGCAAAATGACAACTAAAAATCTTCAATTGCAAACGCCTGGTCATCTGGTGCTTGCCTGTGGCGAGTACCTACTTACAACTGAATACTACTGGTAGCGTCTGTGACGTGGCTAGATTTACAATAAATTTCCGTCCTTCGAAAAATAAGCTTAATGACGTTTCCTTAATTTTCTTAATGCCTTAATGGTAAAAGAGTTTAATCATTAAGAAATTAAGGTTCAGTAAGCATTGCGTGACCAAAATCTTTAAATTTAAGATTATCTGAAATGACCCGCGTCACAGACGCTTAGATTTCGTCTTGAGAGAAAGTAGGTGCTTTTTGTTAACGAGCACCAGAATCTTGACAATGATACGCATCAAAAGCGCTTTGATTTCGTCTCTATAGAAAGTAGATACTCGTTATAAATGAGCAGTAGAAATATAGGATGAACAGAATTTTCGCAAATCCCTTATGTTGTAACGAAGATGAATTTTGCGAGAGGGATAGTAGTGGAAATCCTTTGTTGTGGCTTTGCGGAGCAAAAGCTATAACAAAGATTGGGAACGGATAGCCCGACCTGAGCCAAACGAAATTTCAATGTTACCGAAAACCTTCTGGCGAAGGTCTCGCCCAAAAAAAAAGGACAAACTTAAAAAAGTTTATCCTTAATTTATTTAAAATTGATGCTTGTTGATTACTCAGCAGCGTCAGTTTTTTTATCATCTTCAACTGCTGCTGCATCTTCTGTTGCAACTTCAGTATCATCTGCTTTTTTAGCTTTAGAACCACGACGGCTTTTAGCTTTTTTAACTTCTTTTTTACCACCTGTG
>JBBSRP010000062.1:0-13722 GCA_038242935.1 Flavobacteriales bacterium | reverse complement strand
GGTCAGGCTATTCGTTCTCAATCTTTCTTGTAGCTTTTGCTCCGCAAAGCTACAAGAAAAGGATTTCCACTTCTATCCCTCTCGCAAAATCTCCGTATCACGACTATTATTCAATTGAAAAGACATACACTTTCTGAACCTTTCCAATGCGAAATGCACGTTCAGTTGCGCAGATCGCATTTTACATAAGCTCTAAAGTTGGGATTAATACTAAATATTTTTCGATTTCTACCACTAATTATTACTACTCTTGAAATTACAAAAGACCATTTAAAAACGGAAATAATATAAGTTAAAGACTGTTTTGTATAATTCTCGCCAAATATGGAATTATACCTTTATAAGATATTATAATTGTATTTCACGAAACCTTGTGCTTACTATAGGCTAGTAAATCAAATTCGCGCTTCTAAAATAGCAGTTATAAATCTCAAAAATAAGCTTATAGTACTGCAAAGTCTTTTCGTTTCTGCATTCTTATTAAGAATAAATATTTTGGATTCAACAGTTAAATAGGCGTGGAGCATGAATCTCTTAAACTTATTCAATTATGAATTCAAACAATATTCAATTTGCACAATGTTTGGGAATTTTAAACGATTTCCCATTCTTTAAAGATAATTTTCAAAAACAGAAACGAGATTTACAGATACTTTATAAGCGCGAATTTAAATTTTCGAAGAGAATTTGTTAAGATATAAATCACATGAAAACACAAATATTAAAAGACACAATCCAGCAACTATTTGCCAACGGCAAAGGTATTCTTGCAATGGACGAAAGCACTCCTACTTGTAACAATCGTTTTGAGGCAGCTGGAATTCCGCAAACTATAGAGATGCGCCGTAAGTATCGCCAACTTATTATCACAACCCCTGGTTTAAACGAAAGTATTGGCGGAGCAATTTTGTATGACGAAACAATTCGTCAGCAAACTGATAGTGGCGAGCCGATGGCAAATGCATTGATTAATGTAGGGATCATTTCAGGAATAAAAGTAGATATGGGTGCAAAGCCTTTGGCTGGTTTTCCACATGAAAAAGTTACCGAGGGATTGGATGGTTTGCGAGAACGATTATCGGAGTATAAAACGATGGGTGCTCGTTTTGCCAAATGGCGTGCTGTAATAACCATAGGAGAAGGAATTCCAACGAAGGCGTGTATTGAAGCCAACGTCCATGCATTGACAAGATATGCTGCTTTATGCCAAGAGGCAGATATTGTACCTATCGTAGAGCCCGAAGTGTTAATGGACGGCAATCACTCTTTACAAGAATGTTATAATGTAACAGAACTAGTTTTAAATAAGCTTTTTGATCAGTTATATAAATTTAAAGTTAATCTCGAAGGAATAATCTTAAAGCCAAATATGGTACTTGCGGGACAAAAAAGCAAAAGATTTAATACTGCTAACGAAGTTGCCAAAGCAACAGTGCAATGTTTTCTTGCGTCGGTTCCAGCCGCTGTCCCTGCCATCGCATTTTTATCTGGCGGACAATCACCCGAAGAAGCAGCGAAAAATCTGAACGCTATCAATCAAAATTTTGAGAGTCGCCTTCCTTGGATAGTTGCTTTTTCTTTTGCACGAGCAATTCAGCAGCCAGCTTTAGATGTTTGGAAAGGGCAACAAGGAAATGTAGAAGAAGCTCAAAAGCTGCTTTATCGCCGTGCCAAAATTGCTGCTGCAGCACATCGTGGCGAATATAATACTGAAATGGAGCAATATGGTTATTACAATTAATAAAGTCAGATGAACTGCAATTATTCCGACGATTTCAGGATCAATCAGTTTAGAATAACCAAAAAATGACGTAGACAGATTGCTTTTTTTCTTTAGCAAAAGCTAAAGAAAGAATAGATTAAAAAACAATTATGAAACTATTTATAAATTAAAAAAACAAAATAACATGGACATGTATAATGGTTACAATTTTTGGGGAATGCATCTACTATGGTGGGTTATCTGGATGGCATTACTATTCTGGGTTTTCTTTACACCTTGGAACATTCCTGGAGACAGAAGGAGAAAAGATTCAGCTCTTGACATTTTACAAAGACGTTTTGCTTCTGGCGAAATAACCAAAGAGCAATATCTGGAACACAAAGAACTACTGGAAAAGAACTTGTAAAGATAATGTGTAAATTATAGATTGTATCAAAAAAACACACTTTCAACTCACATCCAAAATAATTTTATCTAATGCTAGAACAACAGTTACACTGATGATTTAATCCAAAATTCTCTTTAAAATAATGATTCCAAATTTTACAGAAGCTGAAAAAGCTGTTCACTATCCAGATGATAGACGAGCTTATTTAGGAATGAAGCCTTACATAAAGGTTATACTAATTATATTTATTTTTGGTGTAATAGGTGCCGCATGGTTGCAATATCTGATTTTCGGTTTGCCAGCTGATCCGTCCGTGGCTTTTTCAACTGATAATACAGCAGAACCTTCTGGTTTTCCAGTGTGGATAAATTTGAGTCATTGGGTCAATTTCTTTCTTTTAATGTTGATTATAAGAAGTGGGCTATCGATTTTGGCAGATCATCCACGTCTGTATTGGAATAGAAGTTGTAAACCTGACTCTTCTTGGATAAAATTTACTCCAATCAAAGTGCCAGTTGATAGAGATTATACTGCAAAGGAAGATGCTCGATATCTGAACCCAATTGTGGGTTTGCCGGGTTACAAACATACGGTCGGAATTGCAAGAGTATGGCATTTTCTTACTGTTCCGTTTTTTGTTTTAAATGGCGCTATTTTTATTTTTCTGTTGTTCTACACCAATCAATGGCAGCGTTTAGTGCCTCAATCTTGGCAAATAATACCCGATGCTTGGAGTGTTTTTGTTCATTATGCCACTTTTAATTTTCCAGTAGAACCTAATGGATTTTATCATTATAATGCCATACAGCAACTAACTTATTTTGGTACGATATTTATCTTGGCACCGCTTGCTATGCTCACGGGTATGGCTATGTCACCTGCGATAGAAAATCGTTTTCACTGGTATCCAAAGTTATTTGGTAACAGACAAGGAGCGCGTTCCATTCACTTTTTGGTGATGATTGCCTATTGTGTATTTATTGTTATCCATGTAAGCTTGGTGGCGGCAACAGGATTGGTGAGAAACATGAATCATATTGTCTTGGGGATTGATAATGCACAAAGTCTTACTGGACTTTATATAGGAATAGCAATTGTTTTAGGTACAATCGCTTTTGCCTTTTTAGCGCACTGGCTTTCTTGGAATAAACAACGCTCTCTTCAGAAACTGCATGCTTCTGTTAATGGAAGACTTTGGAAACACACCATAAATCGCTTTACAGTAAAAACTGGCTATGAGAAAAAAGATATTACTTCCTACTTCTGGCTGAATGGAAAAATGCCCGAATCAGCTGAATGGAAAAACATGTCCAAAAACAATTTTGAAGATTATAAACTTAAGATTGGTGGCTTAGTAGAAAATCCGATTGAGCTTTCGCTAAAAGAATTAAAACAAATGGGTAAAGATCAAAATATTACTATGCACCATTGTATTCAAGGTTGGTCAGGCATTGCGGAATGGGGCGGATTGCCCTTGAGCAAAATAATAGAATTGGTAAAACCAGATAAATCTGTAACAACAGTTGCATTTTTCTCTTTCGGCGAAGGTTTATATGGAGGCACTTATTATGATACTCACACTCTTGACAACTGTTTGAAGCCTAATTCTATATTAGCTTGGGAAATGAATTATAAACCTCTTTCACTTGGACATGGAGCGCCGCTGAGGTTGCGGGTGGAGAATCAGTTGGGTTATAAGATGGTAAAATGGATAGAAAGAATTGAATTTGTAAAATCAGCCAAAGACGTAGGTGAAGGCTTTGGCGGAAAAAATGAAGATGATGAATACTTTGATTTACTAGCAGATACTTAGACATTACAAGTGATTTGCTTATCTTTAGAATGATTATTGTAATTAAAAGTAATTATAATAATTAATAATAAAAATAAAAAATATGATAATGAGTAAAATGACTACGCTTTCGGAGGTTACGAACGTACTTAAAAAAAGAGGCTACACGGTTGAATTTAATTTGAAAGAAGATCATCTTGAATGCGTCTCAGATCACCTAAAGATGTTTCCGGGTGAATTCTTAGTAGATAAGCACTACCGTTTTGAGGGGCCTTCAGATCCTGGAGATGAAGCAATTGTATTCGCTATTTCCTCAATAAAATACAATCTAAAAGGAGTGTTGATAGATGGCTACGGCATCTATAGTGACGGCATGTCAAAAGAAATGATGAAAGCGTTGGATGAAAAGCTAACTTAAGCTGAGGTCACAACTAGTCTTTGAAGTGATAGTTTCACCTCTAGAAGAATAAAATGTTTATAAGCATCGGTAGTTTCTATTTCCACGTAAGAATTAAAAAAAAATCAATTAACCTCATTAAAATCGATAAAAAGAGAATTCTTGAGGTTAGTAGGATTTAATAATAAAATAGCGGTAGAGCGTTTAATAATGCTTTAAATATTAATTATCACTATATTGAATTTTAAAATTTAAAAGATCATTCGGAACTTACTGCAAAAAATAATGATCGGACTAACAATTAAGCACCTTTATGAACAGCAGAGTTGCTGTTCATGATAGTTATTTTACAATTGTAGTTCTTGCTGCAATTTAACTTAGATTTTTTATTTGTGGTTCATTTTAGTTATTCTATGAACTATTTCTGAAAGACTTGATAAAAAGACCGTCGTCATATCAAGTTTTTATTTTGCTTCGTCGCTACCCCCATCCGAAAAAAAATAAGATTATATTCCACTTTAATTAAATTAACTCCAGCACTTTTGGAGCTGTTCTCTTGATGGTAATAATATAAATTATGAATTGCGTTATGTAAATATTTTTTTAAAATTATACACGACCTTTAAGTTTCTATAACAAAACACGAATGTGTTATGTTTTTGAATGTCAATAAAATGCGACATTCTGAAAAATCAATTTAAAATTTTGATGTAGAAATTCTTCCACTGGAATTATATAAATGCTGATTAATTGAAATCTTAAAGTCTAAATAGTTTAACTGAATTGTATCGATTTACAGTTTTGACAACAAGCATTTTCAAAAAAAATCAAGTTCAAAGTAGATGATACTATTGATACTTCAATATAAAGGTGCTACCATCCGTTGACAGAAGTAGTTGTTCTGGAATACTATTACCGTTTGACTTGATTTTAACTCCGCAGAATATGAAGGAAAGAATTAGAAAAAAGGAAATACGTAAATAAGAAGAAGAAAAAATGGAAACAAAAAACTTAATTCAGCAATGCATTGACACCGTAAGAGTTTTATCAGCAGACGCCGTACAAAAAGCAAATTCTGGACATCCAGGAACGCCGATGGCTCTTTCGCCATTAGGTCATGTTTTATGGTCGGAAGTGATGCACTACAATCCAAAAAATACTGAATGGGCAAACCGAGACAGATTCGTCCTTTCTTGCGGGCACGCCTGTATGTTACAGTACAGTTATTTGTATTTAACTGGATACAAAATTTCTCTTGAAGACATCAAAAATTTCAGACAACTACATAGCATAACCGCGGGTCATCCCGAATATGGGCTTACTCCAGGAGTAGAAGTAACTACTGGTCCATTGGGTCAAGGATTTGCCAATGGTGTTGGGATGGCTATAGCGCAACAATATATGGCGGCGCGCTACAATCAACCTGATTTCAATATTTTTGACTATAAAATATATGCGATCTGTAGTGATGGCGACCTTATGGAAGGCGTGACGGCAGAAGCCGCATCTCTCGCTGCTCATCTAGGTTTGGGTAATATGATTTATTTTTATGACAACAACCATATCACAATAGAGGGCGACACCGACCTCGCTTTTGATGAAGATGTTTCCAAAAGATTTGAAGCTTATGGTTGGCATGTTCAGAATTTACCAGACATCAACGATTTGGAAGCACTTTCGGAAGCGATTAAAAACGCTCAAAATGAAACCAAACGTCCATCGCTGATTAAAGTCCGCAGTCATATTGGTTACGGAAGTCCTAATAAACACGATACAGGAGCTGCTCATGGTTCGCCATTGGGTGTAGAAGAAGTGCGTCTAGTTAAAGAAAACTTTGGATTTGATCCAGACAAAAGTTTCGTCGTTCCAGATGAGGTTTTAGACTTTTATCGAAAAGCAGGCGAAAAAGCAGCAGAAAATGAGGATGATTGGAATGAGTTATATAGAAATTATAAGAAGAGACATCCTGATCTTGCCAAAGAATATGAGACGATCACTGCAGGAAAATTGCCTGATGGATGGGAGAAAAAACTTCCAGTATTTGAAGCAGGCGAAGAAATGGCTACCCGTAAAGCGTCGGGTAAAACATTAAATGCGATCGCTGAATATTTCCCGCAACTGATTGGAGGATCTGCAGATTTAGCACCATCAACAGATACTAATCTTAATGATTATAACTCTTTTTCGGCAAAACATCGCGACGGTCGCAACTTTCATTTTGGAGTCCGCGAACACGCGATGGGAGCAGTACTAAACGGCATGGCGCTCAGCAACTATTTAATTCCTTATGGCGCTACATTTCTAATCTTTTCAGATTATATGCGGCCACCGATAAGACTAGCTGCGATCATGAAAATCCGTTCTATTTTTATTTATACACACGACAGTATTGCTCTGGGCGAAGACGGTACGACTCACCAGCCTGTAGAACAATTAATTGGTCTGCGCACTGTTCCAAATATGACAGTGATCCGACCGGCCGATGCAAACGAAACTGCGCAGGCGTGGCGTGTAGCGATCGGACATATATACGGGCCAGTTGCAATTGTGCTAACTCGTCAAGGAATTCCGATTATCGATCAGAAAAAATACTCCAACGCGCAAAATCTTGAGAAAGGCGCATATATTCTTTCAGATTCAGATGGTGAACCTGATATTATTCTTATTGCAACTGGATCAGAAGTTCATTTGATTTTGCAAGCACAGGCTGAACTGAAGAAAAATAATATTCAGGCGAGAGTTGTTAGTATGCCGAGTTGGAATCTATTTGATAACCAAAATGATTCTTACCGCGAAAAAGTTTTGCCGAAAGGCATTCGAAAACGACTTGCAGTAGAAGCCGGCTCACCAGTAGGATGGCTGAAATATGTGACGGACGAAGGTGATATAATCGGCATTGAGAAATTTGGCGAAAGCGCACCTGGAGAAGAAGTAATGAAGGAATATGGTTTTTCGGTAGAAAATGTCGTAAAAAGAGCGAAAGCCTTAATGCTATAAATGCTATAATTGTGCAAACAATAGAATTTGAAAAATTAATAATTTATAAATATCATATAAAATGAAAAATAATAACGCTGACGAAAAAGATAAAATTAATCAACCTGAAAAAAAGAAAAGTGGCAATGATGATTTTCCAAAAGAATATGAAGAACAGAGAAGCGAGGATATTCGGATGAAACCGCAACCTCTAGAAAAACCTAAAAAAGAAGAAGATAAATAGAATGAAAAGTATTCGAAAAAAAATATCAGGCAATACTTTCATAAGTAAGATATTAATGTCGAATAATTGAATCATTATTTACATCTCTTGTGTGGTTTCACTTTAATAAAATGAATTGATAATGGCTCAGAAAAGAACAACTGCTGAAAAAATTGTGATTGGAATAGCAGCAGACCACGGAGGATTCGAACTCAAAGAAAGAATTTCAACTTTTTTGAAGGAAAATCAGTATCAAGTCATGGATTTTGGAGCGACAAAATTGGACAATGCCGATGATTATCCTGATTATGTAATTCCTCTTGCAAAAGCTGTTGCTGCGAGAGAAATCTTTCGCGGAGTTGCTATTTGTGGAAGTGGAGTAGGTGCTTGTATTGCTGCCAACAAAATTTCGGGAGTCAGAGCGGCTTTGATTGTGGATTATTTCTCTGCGCATCAAGGAGTTGAAGATGATGATATGAATCTGATCTGTCTTGGTGGTCGAGTTACAGGATATGCAAGTGCTGAAGAATTGGTGTTAGCCTTTTTAAATGCAAAATTTATTGGAGCTGAAAGGCATGTCCGGCGATTGAAAAAGATTGACAATCTAAAAAAATAATCGATGAATTATTTCAATAGTAAGAGATAATCTTCAAAAGTTGTCGTGATTTTTTAGCCCCGATAGAAGAGGAAATCCTTTATATAAAATTGCATTTTGCAACTTTTATATAAAGATTGGAACGGATAGCGGGAAAAAGCTCCAAAAAAAAACTATGATTTTGGAAGATCAGCTTCTATTTTAACATATTAAATTTAAAAACATAAAAATGAATCCATTAAATAAAATACGAGAACTAGATCAGAGTATATGGCTGGATTTGCTTGATCGCGAAATCATGAACTCAGGTAAATTACAAAGTCTAATTGAAAATGACGATTTGCGTGGCCTTACTTCAAATCCCTCAATATTTGAAAAAGCTATTAGCGGGAGCTCTGATTACGATGAAGATATTGCCAAAATAGCAAAGGATGAAAGCGATAATTCTGTGATATTTTTTGCTATGGCAATTGCCGATATTCAAAGAGCAGCAGATCTTTTTAAACCAGTTTATGATAAAACTGGAGGGAAGGATGGTTTTGTAAGTCTAGAAGTTTCACCGTATTTGGCACTTGATACAGATGGAACTATTAAACAAGCTCGTGAACTTTGGAAGAAAGTGGATCGTAAAAATATTATGATAAAAATTCCAGGTACCAAGCAAGGTCTGCCTGCAATACGCCAATGTTTGAGAGAGGGTATCAATATCAATGTTACGCTGCTCTTCGGGCTTCCTCGTTATAGAGAAATAACAGAAGCATTTATGGGCGGACTTGAAGATCGACTTAAAGAAGGCAATTCTATAGAAGAAGTATCTTCTGTTGCGAGCTTCTTTTTGAGCCGAATTGATGTTATGGTTGATCCTATGCTCGACGAAAAAGGAGCAGATAATTTAAAAGGGAAAATTGCAATTGCCTCTGCAAAAAAAGCATATCAGATTTATCTCGAAATGATTGCGAGTGATCGCTTTAAAAAGCTTGAAGCAAAAGGAGCAAAGACTCAACGGGTACTCTGGGCAAGTACCAGCACCAAAGATCCTTCATTTAGCGATGTTTTATATGTGGAAAATTTGATTGGAAAAGAAACTATTAATACGTTGCCTATGGAAACTATCGATGCATTTCGGGATCACGGGAAGGTGGACATAACGTTGACGCAAGGTCTAGATGACGCCAATAAAACAATGGAAGAGTTGGAGAATAAAGGCATTGATATTGACAAAATAACCCAAAAATTGGAAGATGAAGGGATAGAAAAGTTTAATAAAGCCTACGAAAAGCTAATAAAAAGTATTGACGATCAGAAACGTAAGAAAAGTTGAAATAATGAGTGAATTTGATATTTTAAAAATAAAGGTTGTGTTTATTGATATTGGTGGTGTACTGCTAAGCAATGGCTGGGGACATGAATCGCGTGAAAAGGCGGCGAGAGTTTTTGGTTTTGATTATAATGAAATGAATATTCTTCACAATTTCATCTATAATGTTTTTGAGATTGGAAGTATTTCACTCGACGAATACCTCGATACGACAGTATTTCACAAGCCTAGAGATTTTACAAAAGCAGATTTTAAAGAATTTATGTTTGCAGAATCTATAGAGTTACCTAAGCTATTACCATGGCTAAAAACCTGGAAACAGCAAACGGCACTACCCGTATTTGCACTCAGCAATGAAAGTAGAGAACTTAATGACTATCGGATTCAGACTTTTAATCTGCACGAATTGTTTGACGGTTTCTTCTCTTCTTGTTATCTAGGAATGCGTAAACCCGATCCCCGAATTTTTGTAAGAGCTATGGAAATTGCGCAGGTAAGTCCTTCAGAATGTCTTTATTTTGACGATAGACCCATGTTAGTCAATGCAGCGAAAAAACTTGGAATGAACGGTATTCTGCATCAAGAATTTGAAACTACTAAAAACATTCTCGAAAATTTTGTATGGAGATAGCATTATCATGAAAGGAGCATACGCGGAAATAACTCGAACACTATTAATGTTATGCGAAAAAAAAGTTCTAAAAAGACTTCAAAACAAGTAATAGAGCGAGTTAATTACCTATTACCAATAAGAAACAATAAGTACCAAAAATATGAAACAGGAACATAATAATAAAAATGCATTTGGAATGATCGGCCTCGGTACAATGGGCTCCAATCTTTTACAAAATATTGCAGACAATGGATATTATTGCGCTGGATACGATAATAATAAAGTAGCAGTTGAAAATCTCAATAGCTTAGGTCGTGATAATATTATCGGTTTTTCAGATTTAAGCGCTTTCACTAAAAGTTTGAAAAGTCCTAGAATAGTGATGATGTTAGTTCCTGCTGGTGAAATTGTTGATACTGTAATTAATCAATTGTTGCAAGTTCTCGATGAGGGAGATATCATTATTGATGGTGGAAACTCACATTTTACCGATACCGAACGAAGAAGTATGCAATTGGAGAAAAAAGGGTACCATTTTATCGGTATGGGTGTATCTGGCGGTGAAGAAGGCGCGAGAAGAGGGCCAAGTATGATGCCGGGTGGTGATAAAGAAGCTTATGAAATGGTGAAGCCGATTCTCGAAAAAATCGCCGCTCATGTCGATGGTGATCCTACCGTTGCATATATGGGTGTGCGCTCTGCGGGGCATTTCGTAAAAATGGTGCACAACGGCATCGAGTATGCTATAATGCAGTTGATATCTGAAACCTATGAAATTCTACAGAATGGACTGAAGTATGATGATGCAGAAATACACGCCGTTTTTAAAAAGTGGAATGAAGGTCGATTGAAATCTTATCTAATAGATATAACACGGGATATTTTTGCGTTTAGAAATGAGGGAGAAGAAAGCATTTTGCTTAATAATATTAGAGATCAAGCTAAATCGAAAGGAACCGGCAAATGGACTTCGCAAGCGGCAATGGATTTACATCTTCCGATACCGATAATCGATTCTGCAGTATCTATGCGTGATCTTTCCAGATACAAGAGTTTGAGAATTCAAGGTTCAAAATTGTATGCAGATCCTAAGAATTTACAGTATGAAAATAAGGGTGTAGAATACATCAATAGTCTTGAAAAAGCTTTTTATTTTTCCATGGTTTCTGCCTATTCGCAAGGAATGCATTTGCTCTACCAGGCAAATGAGGATTACAAATATGGACTAAATTTAGACTTGATTGCAAAAATATGGCGCGGAGGCTGCATTATTCGATCAGAGTTTCTGCAAGATATTTACGCAGCATATAAAAAAGATCCAGAACTGAAACATTTATTTTTGGACGCAGCTATTCATGACAATCTTATTGGAAGTATTCCTGGTATCCGCGCGGTTGTGTCGGACGCTGCCTTAGAAGGTATTGCCGTACCTGCTTTCTCAGCTGCATTGAGTTATTTTGATAATTTTAGAGCAGAACATATGCCAACAAATCTCATACAAGCCCAACGCGATTATTTTGGCTCCCACACTTATGAACTCAAAGCGAAAGAAGGCGTTTTTCATACTAAATGGGTGATGGAAAACATTAATGAATAAATAGGAAAAACTATAATTATGGCAAAATCAAGTAATAAAAAAGCAAATCCTACTGTTTTTCTAATTTTCGGTGGAACGGGCGATTTGACCAAAAGGAAAATAATGCCAGCTCTTTACAACCTCTTTCTCGATGGCTGGCTGCCTGAAAAATTTGCAATCATCGGCACTGGCTCAACCAAAATGACAACTGAAAAGTATGTGAGCGAACTACTTGCTGGAGTGGATGAATTTTCTCGAACGGGCAAATCAAAAAAGGAAGATTGGGCAAAATTTTCCTCTCATATCACTCATCAGACTGCTGATATTACTGATCCTGTAACTTTTAAACCATTTGCTGATCTCATTGAAAAACACAAAAATGAATGGGGACTAAGTCCTTCTATTGTATATTATTGTGCCGTGGCACCACATTTTTTTTGCACAATTGCTCAGAATATTGCAAAAGCTAAACTTGATAACGATCCCGAAAGTACGAGGATTGTTATAGAAAAACCATTTGGCACTGACCTTGAATCGGCTAAGGAGTTAAATAGAGAATTACTGACAATTTTTGACGAAACCCAGATTTATCGAATAGATCATTATTTGGGTAAGGAAGTAGTTCAGAACATTATGGCTTTCCGATTCGCAAATGCTATAATGGAGCCACTATGGAATAGAAATCACATAGAAAATGTTCAGATTTCGGTAACAGAGCAAATTGGAATAGGAAGTCGAGGGAAGTATTTTGAACAAGCGGGAATTTTGCGCGATATGGTTCAAAATCATTTGCTTCAGCTGCTTTGCATTATCGCGATGGAGCCACCTGTTAATTTTGATGCCGACGAGGTGCGCAACCGAAAAGTTGATGTATTGAAGGCAATGCGAAAAATTGTACCGGGGCAGATAGATGATATTTCAGCTCGAGGTCAGTATGGGGCAGGATGGATAGAAGGAAAGCAAGTAATTGGCTATCGCGAAGAAGAAAACGTTGATTCTAATTCCAATACAGAAACTTATGCAGCATTAAAATTTCATGTTGATAATTGGCGCTGGCAAGGTGTGCCTTTCTATTTACGTACTGGAAAACGCCTTTTTAAATCAGCTTCTCTTATTACAATTCAGTTTCGGGAAGTTCCGCACAATATTTTTCATTGCGAAGAGGGGAATACTCCCAAAAAGAATAGACTTATCATCAGCATTCAGCCTGATATGTGGATTCGATTTCAACTTCAAAGCAAAACACCAGGTCTTGAAATGAGTTTGAATACGATGAATATGCTTTTTGACTACTCGGGTAAATCAAAGTCGGATTCGCCTGAGGCTTATGAAACACTTTTATTAGATATTATTTCAGGTGATCAAACGCTCTTTATGCGAGCAGATCAAGTAGAAGCGGCTTGGGAACTTATAATGCCTGTGCTCAATTTTTGGGAAAATAGTAAAACAGCAGACTTTCCGAACTATCCAGCAGATTCTTGGGGTCCTGAAAATGCAGAAGCTTTAATAGCACAAGATGGCTATCATTGGTTTAATCTTCCAGAAAAAAAATAAATAAGAATAATGAATGAGCTGAAAATATATAAAGATAAAAATGATTTATTAATCGCTTTAGCAAAAACCATTTGCGAAGTAGCAAAAGATTCAATTGAAAAGCGAGAACAGTTTAATTTTGTTCTCTCGGGTGGAAATTCTCCAAAGAAACTTTATGAGTTATTGGCTTCGGAATCATTTAAAAGCAAAATCGATTGGAACAGAACATATTTTTTCTTTGGCGATGAACGTTTTGTTCCTGAAGGTGATTCTCTAAGAAATTCTTTGATGGCGCAGGAAACTCTCTTCGAACCTTTACAAATTAAAGAATCTCATATTTTCAAACTCAATACTGCTGGATCTCCACTTGAAGCAGCCCAGAAATATTCAAAATCTATAGCAGTACATTTTGACAATAAATCTGTCGAATTCGATTTTGTTCTTTTAGGTCTTGGCGATAATGCACATACAGCGTCACTTTTTCCAAATACTTCGGTACTTGAAGAAATCGAAGCTACTATTAGATCGGTGTTTGTGGAAGAAGTTGATATGTATAGAATTACAATGACGGCACCTTTAATTAATCAG
>JBBSRP010000061.1:0-13743 GCA_038242935.1 Flavobacteriales bacterium | reverse complement strand
TATTTTGATTTCAAATAATACTATAGGGGACTTCGCTCACGACGACTGACGTAAATTTGTTCCACCACCAAGTATTGTTTAAAAGAGTGTGCATGTTTTTTATTTGAAGCAAATGTATAAAGGAAATTCGTTACGATTTATAATTTTATGGATTTTTTTTGAAAATATTTTAAATCGCTTACAAAAATTAATCTCGAAGATGGTTTTAAAATCATTTTCAAAGATATAGTAAATAGCTGATTGCTATATTATTGGATGAAAACTTTATGTTCTAAATATAAGGAAAATGAATTGTAATTTAACTTTAAAGAAATTAATTCAACCCCTAGCCAATCTGTAGAATGTTTAGCAAATAGCTATGTTCTACTGTGGTAAATTACATTTCAACAAATAATTTTAGCAGAAAGTCGATATTTGCTGCTTAAAAAATCCTGTACTTTGCAACCGTTATCTTAGAATTTCTTGCAGTTTTTGAAACCAGATATTATTAGCATTAGTGAGAATATTATAATTAATTATCAGATAAATATACTTTCCTTCAATTGTAGTCAACCGTAATGGTTGCCAAAACAGGCCGAAGTTTTTGGCTAAGATTGCGGTAAAATTCTCATCAAAACCTAGATGTAACTGTGATAAGTCCGTAAGAGGAAGAATTAGATTCTCATCACCTTCAATCTGTATTGAATCTTCAGTCAGAGCTATAGTTCCAAAATATGTGTGGAAAGGCTTGACAAGACTGAACTGAAATGCCAAATCTTGACTTTTTTGTCGGTTCTGAATTCTGAATTTCGTAATCAAAACTCCAAAGTACTTTGCCTGTGAGAATAGTTTTCATATTAGAATAGTTTATCAACATCTACCTAAAATATTTTCAGATTAATTCTTAATGCCGCACTAAAGAAAGTCTAACAATAAATAATTTATTTCATCAGTGTTCCTTCGTCCTTCTTCTCTAGATTGAGAATATTCTCATCTACTTTTGCTAATTTATTTTTAGTTGGAATTTTATAATTTAAAGAAAAACCAACTCTTCTTGAATCGTATTTGCTTTCAAATAACAGATCTGTACCAATAGCACCCAAACTCTGCTCATACGTATTTAAAATATCATTGGCATAGATGGAAATTGATAAATTATCTGACATGAATTTCTTAGCAAAAGTAAAATCAAGCTGCTGATTTAGTGGTTTACGAATTGAATAATATTGGTAATTTCCGCCAGTATTTGAAGTATTAAAATTCGCAGTAAACTTGATTTTGGAAGGCAGCAATATCTGTGACATAACATTGAATATCCAAAATGAACTGGCATCAACACCTTCCAAAATATGCTTCTGCTTGCCTACATAAATGTACATAAAGTTGATTTCGTCAGGATTAAAGTTAAATTTTAAAGTCTCCTCAAGTCCCTTTGTAAATAACATATAGGGAATTGGAACGCCAAAATTAAAGTTGCGAATAGTAAATTTTGGAATATTTTGAGATACACTTGCAGCACCGCTAGGAGTAGATATTATCCTGTCCACTACTTGATTTTTAGCTTCGCTAACAGAGTATCCAATGAAAAAGTATTCAAAAGCGCTGACTTTTATTTCATAATTATCAAAAATCGTGGGTTGTAGATTTGGATTCCCGTAAAAATCAACGTTTGGATTCTGATAATTAGTATTGTTTGGATTCAGTGCCGAAGTGCTGGGAAGTTTTATTTTCTTATTATAATTTGTATTCAAAGAGACTTGTTCCATTATATTGTATTGAATAGTTGCGTTGGGAAAAAAACGAGTATGATCAAAAGGATTTAAATTACCTGTATCCGTCGTACCTTCAATATTATAAGATTCTAATCGTCCCCCAAGAATAAATTCAAATTTCTCATAGTCGGTTTGAAACTCAGTGTATGCCGAGAGTGTTGTGCGTTCGTAATTTAGATTTTCGACGTAAAAACTGTTTGTTACAAAATCTAATTTGTCGGCAAGAATGCCTAAGCTCCATTTTGTCTCGTTTAGAAATTTTATTTGCTGAGAATAATCTGTTTTAAATTGCAAGAAATTTTGATTGTAATCGTTGAGCAAACCTACAGCACCACTAGGAACTGATTGCAAGTTGAAGTTATTCTGATTATTATTAATATTAAAACGGAAATCTAATTTTTTATTCGCATCGGTAAACCGTTTTTGGTACGTTAGCATTACATCATGTCTGTCAACATCAGTGTTGCTTCTATCTGTAGTTTCAAAATTGTAACCCTCAGCCTCCACCAGTGAGTTGGTACTTCCAGATGTATAATCGTAATTTAACAGCAGTCTGTCGTTTCCAAAATCGAATTTCAATCCTGATTTTATAAAGTAAGTTCTATTTACTTTATCGGTTTTATTTGCAGAAAGTATAATTGATGGCTCAAAAAATTTAGTACGTTGATAGCTATCGGTATAGCTTTGTCCCGCTTGAAGCTGCCATCCAAAGAAATTATTTTTGGCACTCAGCAAGATGCTATTATTAAAACGATGTCTCGATTCGTCATATTTGGTGTAGCTATAACCATTAGAGTAGGTGGCACTAAGATATTTTTTAGCGTTTCTGGAAGTAATTATATTGATAATTGCGCCGCCAGAAGTTGCAGGAAATTCGGCACCTGGTTGCGTTATAATTTCCACTTTTTCCACTGCATTTGCCGGCATTCCTTCTAGATAAGAATTTAGTTCGTTAGAGTAAATATTCAGAGGTCGGCCATCAAGATATACTTCGAGCTGCTTGCCTTGATACAGGGCGCCTGCAACTTCGGATATTATTAATCCTGGCAACTTTTTCAAACCTTCCATTAATGAACCTGAGTTGAGATGGGATTGCTCTGAGAAATCAAAAACCGTTCTGTCAGCTTTTTGTACAATTGCTTTTTTCTTAGTCACTAGCACAACCTCCTCTAGGTGGGTAGTTTTGATCGTGTCTTTTGCAGTGGTGTTTTGCGCGTTAGTCTCAACAATACACAACAGTAATAGTAAAAGATAAGTGAAAGATAACTTCATTTTTAGACAGAACTTTTGATTAGAAAATTTTATCAATATTACGACAAATTATGATAATATTTACCAGTATTACAATTTGTCTTAGACTCGCATAAATTGTGATAATTGGATAATGGTGAAATTTCTTTTGTAATGTTTGACTCATTCGCCTTGCTCGAATCCGCTGTCCGCTAACAGCGCCGATAGCTAGCGAGACTTGCCATTATTGTTAGGACTACGGACTAAAGTAACTCTAGAAATAATTGAAAATATACTATCAAAGAGTCAATTAGTAGGACTCCTGCACAATCTTAGATTGTTCAACTTTTAATTCCTTCAGTTGAGCCAAAACTGCCTCCATCATTGGCGGCGGGCCGCATAGATAAAAGTTAATGTTGTCGTTGTCCATTTGCTCTTTTATCAACTCTTTTGTGATATGACCGTGAATATATTTCTCGTTTTCTTCTTTTGATAGTACATTGATAAAGTGGTTGCCAAGCAAGCTCGTGAAGAATGCTTCTTCTATAATATCTGCAGAGGTATTATTGGCAAAAATAAGTTTATTGTTACCAATTTTATTTTTTGTTTCAAGATCTTTGAGAATCGCGAGAAAAGGAGTTATTCCTGCACCGCCAGCAATAAAAATTCCTTCACCTTGGTATTTAATGTCGCCAAAAGCATCTTTAAGATTGAGCGTATCGCCAGCGTGTAATTTTCCGATTTGCTCTGTCACACCATTGCGCTCGGGATATTGCTTAATATAAAACTCTAAGAAATCGTCTGAAGGATGAGATGTAAAAGTAAAAGGGCGTAATTCTGTTTCCCATTCGGGTTTATCAACAGACAGATCTGCCGCTTGACCAGGCGAGAATGAAAATCCTTCAGGTTTTTCAGTTATGAGGTGTGTTACATTATGAGTGGCACTTTCTACAGATATAATTTTTATGGTTTTCATTGTGCTACGTTTTTATATAAATAGTTGAACTGCCAAACTGAATATTTAGACGAAAATTCGGCCTTTTAAAGTTACAAAAACTTATTTTGATTATAAAACCCATGGAGAACTATCTTATTCAGCAATTCGAGTATTGTAAAAGCTTTCATAAATGTCATTGTTATTTAATTTATCGAGATATTGGCTTTATGAAAAACAATGACATAATCTAATATTATTATCGAATTTTTGTGAAAATTTATCTTTTCGTTGGAAAGAAAAAGAAGTACCATCTAAATTTTCTAGTCTGATTTTCACCATCAGTTTGATAAAAAAGTGGCTAAAAAAATTTTCTTAAAAATAAATATTTAGAAAATCTTTTTGGCCACTCAGCAAAAGGTTGGGCAAATTTAGAATCTGTACCCTGCGGAAACTTGCAGCACGCTATTCTTTAAATTTAAAGACTTTGCATCCTGACCAATCTGTGATTTTTCATCAATAGAAGTTAATCCTAAATTATATCGTCCTTGGACAAAAAAATTGTCTGTAATATCATAAGACGCACCAAAATTTAATCCAAAATCAACGCGTTTCATTCCTTTTTGTACTTGAATCGTTTCACCAAGAAAGTTGTAAGTACCGTCGTTTAAGAGATCAACTGTAACTGAACCGTTTTGGGTAGCATCATAAAAATCTCTGTATTCCCATTCGGACTTAGCACTTAAAAGAAATCCTACTTGAGGGCCCACTTCCAAATGAAATTTCTTGGCTACTTCAAATTTCAACATAAGTGGAATGTTCAAATATAAAAGTTTTGGTGTTTGAGTAAAACTCTCTTTTTCTCGATCATCAAAATCTTCGTCGTAATAATCATAGTTTGTCTCTACTGTATTTCCTTGATTTGAAAGCAGCAATTCAGGTTGAAACGTAAGTTTTTCACTTAGCGAATATTGCAAAAATCCGCCAATATGATAACCTGTTAGCGAACTATGTTCGATCGTTGTGTATGCATCAGGATTTGCAGGATAATCTCCTGTAAGATTTGAAATGTTTACACCAGCTTTTAAACCGTACTTAACTTCCTGTGCGAATGTTGTTATTGAGCACAACATTAAAGCTCCAAAAATAATTTTTTTCATAAACTTGTCATTTTAAAATGTGACTTACTCTATTCGGTTTTCAGTCATACCCGTAATTTTGTGCAATAGTACATCGAAAAATTAGAAATTAAGTACTTTTATTTTGCAAAAAAAGGTATTATAAAGACATTTTGTTTATGAAGTAGAACAGCAGAAATGTACATCGATTTGAGAATTTGCATTTATTAGAAGTAATCGATATATAGCTTAAAATTTTAACTTTTAGTGTCCGAAGAAAATTTATAAAATCAGATTGATAAAGCTTAGACTTTATTTTTTATGTGATTAGATCAAATGAATTTTGATAAAGGTGCGAGCGAAGCACCCACAGTAGTATAGGATTAGTGCGGCAATCTATTAGTGAACAACTCTTAATCATCGAAATGATATTTCACCGTCTTTCAATTTTTCTTTTTTGGGATTATTTTATAATTTAGATTCTTCCAGCACGAGGGATGGCAGTGGCATCCTTTGCTGCCAAACCCAAATTTCTTATTAAAAAATAGATTTCCTGCAGCAAAGATATAACGGACAGCTAGACCTGAGCCTACGAAATGCTGAATGGTAGTAGGGAAGTTCTGGCGAAAGGACGTGCCCAAAAAATAAAAAAAGTTCTTGAAAAAATGTAATTCTAATAAAAAGCTGTAAATCAATTACAGTTTTATTCTCCGAAGTTCATTTCCAACTGAAGCAGTGTGGTAGTCTTGACTAGTAGTTCTCCGATGATTTGATCTTCTTAAATATTCATAATCTCCTCATTAAGCTTTCGTGAATAGTTTAATTCCTAAAATCGCGAGGCAGACTACTTTGATAATTTCCATGCCTACAAAATAAAAATGTAGATGTGATGTTGGTACTGTTTGCCCTTGTATGTAAAGTTCGGCTCTTGCATCTAATGCCGGCAACATCCAGAATGACTGTAGTAGAAGTAAAAAAATTGGTATAAAATATAGTGTGTTTTGAAGACTTAGAAGTTTGGTTTTCGTCATAAATAGATTAGTAATAATGACAATGGCAAGTAAACATTCTATCTTGTTGAGAGCAGAGAAAACTAATCTGCCAATGCCTAAACCAATGGAAATTGTAACGCCGGGTGCACTAAACTTCAACCATGCTTCCATAAAACTTATGGCGCAAACAAATCCTATCCAAAGAAATACGCTTGCAATAGCTAGTTGAAATTTTGTAGTTGTCATAGTATGGGGATTGTACTATTATTTTTGTAATATTCTATTTTTGAGTGAAACATTTCTGCCATTCGCTGTCCTTGCCACTTGGCACGCTCAGCTTTTTCGCCTTCAAATAAATCGTCAACGGTGGTGTTAAATAGCAACAGCCACTTATCAAAATGTTCTAGATCTACGGGCAACTTGGCGTGAGGCACAAATGGACTTCCGTAGTAGGTGTGTTCATCTAATAATACTGTTTGCCAAAAGCTGTACATTTTGGCAAGATGCTGCGGCCAACGGTCTTCTATTTTATTATTAAAAATATCTTTTAGCAATTGATCTTCACGTATTTTACCATAAAAAGTATCTACTAAAAGTTTTACATCGGTTATGTTTTGAATATCGTTTTTCATTGCTTGACTATTTTCTAAAGACTAATATTTGTAACAATATAAAATGCTGCCCAGCCTACAAAAGCAATCAATAAAATCCATAACCAAGTAGGAACAGTCTGTGGCGTCTCGCTGCCTTCGATTATAAATTTTACTTGATCTCCTTTGTCATAGGCATTGATCATTAATGGAACGCTACCATCAACAACTTCGTTTTCTGACAAACCTTCGACAGCAATTGCAGGACCATTGCGAACTATGAATTTTATTTTACGAATACCTTCTCTACCGTTGGATGATCTGCTAACCAATTTCAAGGTATGCTCACCGTCAGTTAGTTTGCGGGTATCCAATTCAAACTGCACAGGCGCCACCAGTTCAGCAATAGGTTGTAATTCGTCATCGACAAATAGCGATACTTTACTTTTATCTTCGTGCATTGTCTTTAGTTGTTTAGAATGGATTGTTTAATATGATCGCTATTTTTTTCACCTGGTTTAATTAGAAATTTTAAT
Organism: Flavobacteriales bacterium; assembly: GCA_038242935.1. Taxonomy (GTDB): domain Bacteria; phylum Bacteroidota; class Bacteroidia; order Flavobacteriales; family Flavobacteriaceae; genus Flavobacterium. Next base: position 6,592 of record JBBSRP010000061.1, on the reverse strand, counting down.
GAAAAAATTAAAGTCAGTATTGTGATTATTGTAATTACTGCAATTATAACCCAATCCCAATTACTTGCTGGACTACCGCCGTGGGTAATTCCTCGAGTAATTGCAGGTTGTTGCTTTTCGCAGGCAGGGCAGGCCCAAGCTGCTACATTAACACACAAAAACGCTAATAGGGTCAGAAAATATCTTATTTTATTTTTCATCTCTCCAATAATTATTTGCTTTTGCAATAGTTTGAAATTCAATTGCTACAACTTGTGCAGATTGAATAAGTTGAACGGTGTCTTCTGCGTATTCAGGTCGAAGCTTTCTGCGTTTTTCTGGATCGGTTTGAATTGCGCCAATTGTTTTACGCGCCATCATAATTGCCAATTCTCTTCCTTCTTGTGGTGTTTTAGTAATTAAACTATTCAACCATACTTCTGTATTTGCCATAATTTTTTCTTTTTTTTATTACTATAATGCATCCATTAATTTCTTAACTTCTTCTACAGTTACTTTCTTCGCATCGTTACCCCAACTAGTTTTTTCGTGATTAATAATAGCAGTTACTTCTTCAGGAGTTAAATTATTATCAGTTCCTACAGCATTCATTACTGCGTACTCAGCACGAGCATCATATCCTAGCATAATAACATTTACAAACAGATCTAGATCGTCACCCATAACTATTGGACTTCCCTTGAGAGACGGAAATGCTCCTTTAAGACCTTCACCATTGCCTTGATGACAAGCAGCACAGTTTTGAGTGTACAGCATATCGCCATCTGGAAGATTTGCTTCAGCACCACCGCCAGCAGCGGCTACTGCAATTTCTTTTTTCTTATATAAAAATTCCATTGGCAACTTTCCGTCAGGCAATTCTACTTGTTTCAAACTTTGCAAATAGGCAACTAATTGAATCGCTTCTTTTGTGGCTATAATTTTCCCGCTGATGCCATTTCTAAATTCGTCTGGAACGATTACTTCTACTTCATCTTTACCAACTTTATCTTTAATTTCAAAAAGCCATGGATATGCAGGCATAATTGATTTGCCCACAACTGCTCTAGGCTGATAGAGGTGTAGTAAATGCCAAGCTATACTCGGCTGACGGGTACCAATATCAGTTAAATCGGGTCCAGTTCTTTCTGTACCCATCAAGGTAGCAGTATTTCTCCAAAAATCTATTCGATTATTTCCTGCATAATCTGCGGCAATTCCGGGTCTTTTTCCCCACGGTTTATCCATATCTACATTTCGCACTTGTTGAGTATGACAAGCCACACAACCATTGCTAATGTAACTAAGCTTCCCTTGATGTGCGTCTTCACTTAAAGGTACGTAGTTGGGCAATGGTGCATTATTCCTCTGATTGTGTATCGCAGGAAGAATAGCAACTGCTATAGTTAAGCCGACAAATAGAGCCAAGGCTGTTAAGAATAATTTTTTATAATTGTCGAAAAATTTCATCTCGTATATATTAGTTAGTTAGATCTTGATTACCCAATTCTTGTTGATGCAATTCTTGTTTTGCTCTCAAAATATCAGTTGCTGATGTCGGGATCGGTTTATCATCATCGCGTTTTATCATACTATAAAAATTATATGCAAACAGAATATGAGAAAACCACATTAATGATCCACCAACAGCGCGCCATAGCCAATAGGGAGCCATTAATTCGACACTTTCAATAAACGGTTTTCCATCAATCCACATTAATCCGCGCAGGGTTGATCCGTACATTAATGGGAAAGTGTAAAACAACAGTCCTAAAAGTGCCAACCAAAAGTGAGCACCAACCAAAACTTGCGACGGTTCCTTTCCTGTCAATCTTGGCACAAGAGTATAAATGAATCCCCACAGCATAAAAGCAATAATTCCGTACATCGTTAAGTGCGAGTGAGCAACTGTAAAATCGGTAAAGTGCCAAACTAAATTCGTGAAGCGGAAAGCTTCTGCTGTTCCCTGCATCGATCCTGTGAAGTAAAAAATAATACCAATAAGGTAGAACGGGAGAGTATAACTGGTAGAAAGCTTATGCCATGCACCTTTGAACGTCATTAGGAAGTTGGTTGTACCAGCAACTACCGGTATTACCATTCCAACACTACCAACAATCGCAACCGTTTGCAACCACCACGGAATAGCACTAAAGATAAAGTGGTGTGTTCCTATTAACGTATAAAACAAAATTTGCGTCCAAAAAGCCAAAATACCAAGACTATATGAGTATATCGGTTTATTTAATTGTTGTGGTAAGAAATAATACATTAAACCAAGTGTAAACAACATAAACCACATTCCCACGCCTTGATGCATATAATAACCTTGTACGATAGTTTCGCCTAAGCCATTTTGCCAAGTTGGCCAGTATGCAACAATTGCAATAACTATTACATACATCATTGCCGCAACGATATACCAATTAGAAACATAGATTTCTTTGGTAGTTTTATTAGCAACAGTTATTACATAATTGACTAATGAAATGATTACAGCAATACCAAATAATAACATTACTGGCCATACATATTCTCTGTATTCGCCGCCACTATTATTTATTCCAGCCATTAGACATATACTTCCAATAACAACCGAAGCGTTAATAAGAATGAGTGAAAAATATCCCGTTTTTATACTATAAATAGATGTGTTGCTAACTCTAGGTACGACGTAATATCCTAATCCTATCATTGCCAGAGATGTCCATCCCCAAAAGACTGCATTGGTATGCACGGGTCTCAGCCTTCCAAAACTCAACCAACTTTGATGATCTATATCTGGAGCTATGAATTTTATTCCAAGATATTCTCCTATCGTTGTCCCTAGCAGTAGCCAAAAAGTAGCACATCCAATATACCACAAAATTAGTTTGGTCAATTCTGGCTCTATATAAGGACGAGGCTTGCTTTTTCTTTTTTGCTCAATAAAGCGATAACCAGCAATCTCATTTATATTATTAATGAGTCCCTTACTATCAACTGCGGGAGCACTTCCACCTAATTCGGTATTTGTCAACCCATATTCCAGTTCTTTTTTACGGAGCTGCAATTTTGTAACTTCTTCAGGATCTAATGTTTTTAAATATTCGCTGAATTTGTCTTGTTCTTTTTTCTTTCCAATTTTGTTTATTACCGAATACAATTTTGTTATTAAAATTCCAGTGGCAATAAGTACTGGTATTAAAATAAGAAAGAGCGTGATTATGATTCCGGACTCGCTAAAAATATTTGTGGTTTCCATTTATTTAATTATGTGGGATATTACGATGCACAATCTAAGAATTATTTCTTAACATTTAAAGGTTTTCATTAACGTTTTAAAAATGTTAATCCTTTTTCTAGGTCTTCAGCCAATGATTTAATGGTTGTTGTTTCAAGCATATTTTTAAGTTCATCTCTAATATATTTAAATTGATTATGTACAGGGCAGGGCGTCAGTTCATTACATTTTATAAGACCCAGACCACAACCTAAGTAGATATCGTCTCCATCTATCACTTGTACGATATTGCTCAATTTGATAGTTTCTAGTTGCAGATCTGTCATAGAAAATCCACCAGTTGGGCCTTTACTAGAAATGATTATATTATTTCGAGAAAGCAATTGCAAAATTTTGGAAGTATAAGCCGCAGGAGATTTTATTGCATCCGCCACATTTACGAGGCTAGTTTTTTGATCCAATTGCGATTGCACAGCAATATATATTGATGCTTTGATCCCATATTCACAAGCTTTAGAAAACATATAATACATTTTGTTGCCCGCAAAGATATAGCATTTTTATTAATGGACAATGTTGTCCACTATTATTTTTTAGTTTATTATGAGCATTTCTTCTCGTTTACTTTTTGAAGATTCCAGGGTATAGGAGAAGATATCCCCCATTCCAGCGTCACGAATATTTTTTAAAACTATTAATCATCGTAATTTTTAATTTCGGCTAGTAGACCGCAAAAAAAAATCACTTTATATGGCCTTTAAAGTAGTAACGATAACAATCATAGTTATGTAAATAGAAATTTTGTAATCAAAACAACCATCAAAGTAAGATTGTTACATGAAGCACTACTTATATTTGTAACCGACGCAAATGCACAAACACACATAGTATATGGACGTAAACGAAGCCTACCAATTAATAGTAAATAAATTATCCATTTGGTTACACGAATTAATTCGGATGCTTCCCAATTTAATACTGGCGGCCGTTGTTTTAGTCATTGGTTTTTTTATTGCAAAAGGCGCTCGAAATCTGTCCAAAAAACTCATTTCTAAAATTTCACATCATAAGACATTAAACAGCTTATTTGCGTCAGTTATCTATATAACTTTCGTCGGTATTGCGCTTTTTATTGCCCTAAGTATTTTGCAGTTAGATAAGGCGGTCACTTCAATTTTGGCTGGTGCGGGAATTATCGGATTGGCGTTGGCATTTGCTTTTCAGGATATTGCAGCCAACTTTATTTCGGGAATTTTTATCTCTTTCCGTCGTCCAATTAGTATTGGACATATTGTAAAAGTAGGAGAATATATGGGAAAAGTAATTGAAATTAATCTACGAGATACTATAATTCAAACATTTCAAGGTCAGATGATTATTATTCCAAATAAAAATATTTTTCAAAACCCAATCGAGAACTATTCATTATTAGGAAAACGGCGTTTGGATCTGGCCGGGCGTGTTTCCTACGATGCCGATTTAGAGCAAGTTGAGCAAATAACTTTGGATGCTTTAAAGCATATTCGGGGGCTTACAGACGATGCAATCACGATGGGTTATAAAGAATTTGAACAGAGTTCAATTAATTATGTCGTTCGAATTTGGATCAAAAGTCCTGAGCAGCCAGAGTATTGGAAAGTTCGAAATGCTGCCATAATCGCTATCAAAAAAGCCTATGATAAAAACAATATTGTCATTCCGTTTCCAATACGAACTTTAGATTTTGACGGGAAAAATGTGTCTGGAATCCAACCTGAAAAAGAGTAGGAGATTTTTGTTATTAATTAGGAGCAGAAATTTCGTTTTCATAAGAAACAGTTATCCTGCTATCCGCTATATCTTTGTGTTTTTTCTTTAAAAACACAAAGGATGCCACTGCTATCAGGGCTAAAATTTAGATCGTAGTTTTCATAACAGTCATAAAAAGCTGCTTTGCCGTTGACGACATTTCTAAATAGTTTTTGAAATAAAGTATTCACAGATTTTTGTTTTAAGAGCTAAAGTTTTACGCACTAAAGACATTAAGCTTTTTGGTATCTTTGGTAGTATCATTATTAGAAATAAATCTTTTTATCAATTTGAAACCACGGATAATTCATCCTACTAAATAATAAAATTATGTTTACCATAAATCCACAATATATTACTGACAGCGATGGTAAAAAAATATCTGCGATTCTTCATCTTAAAGAGTTAGCAAATATACGACTTTACGATGAAAGTAAACGAGACACTGATCCAGCTGTTTTTAAAAGTAGAGCGATGGAAATGCTAGAAGCTGAAAGAAAAAAATCTATATAATTTTCAAGATATTTAGTAAATTGGAAGTGATTCCTTTCTAATAATTATGTTTCTTGAAATTGAAGTTTAAAATCGACACACTGTAAACCAATATTATGTGATATGCTCTGCCAATTCGCTTTGCTCGTGTGTCCTTCATCGAAATGACAATTTTGCGAATGTGTCGCCGGAGAATACAAATGTATACTTCACACTGATTCTTGTTATTTCAATATTATTCCTTTTTCACTTAATTAAAATTTTTTATCCCGGAATTTGGCCGCTTTCACTTCATTTAGATTTTTTCGATTTTTCTTTTATTTAGATTCGACGAATCTTTCAATTTTACTCAGCTAATCCACCCCTTAAAATCATTCACTTTTTCTCTACTCACAATAACATCATCAGCTTTGTAAGTTGGCAGAATTATTTTGAGACGAGAATTGCTGTAAACCACAATCTCCTTTAATGCATTAAGGGGAACAATAAATTTTCGGCTTATTCGATAGAACTTTTTTGGATCTAATTCGGTTTCCAACACTTCCAAAGTGCAGTCAATTAGATAATCGCGATTGTCGAGTGTGTGAATATAAGTTCCTTTATTTTCGCTATAAAAGCATTCTATTTCTTCAGAATTTATAATTTTGAGATGTGCACCAATTTTAATTGTAAATCTATTTTTATAAACTTTTTCAGTTGTCGAAAACATGCTTTTGATCTGTTCGAAATTTAGCGAAAGCGAATCTTTCTGAGCCAATCGAGTTTGGAATTTGGTAATTGCAGCCGCCAATTCTTCTTCATCTATTGGCTTTAGAAGATAATCAATGCTGTTGAGTTTAAAAGCTCTAAGCGCATAAGACTCATAAGCTGTTGTAAAAATAATTGCACTTTTGATTTCTATTTTTACGAAAATTTCAAAAGACAATCCATCAGAAAGCTGAATATCCAAGAATATAAGATCGGGGTGAGCGTTGTTGGAAAACCATTCCAATGATTCTTCAACCGAATGTAAAAGTTTGGTCGCCGCAAAACCCAACTGCTGAATTTTGCGTTGCAAGAGCCTCGCTGCAGGCTTCTCATCTTCGATAATTACAATATTCATACTTTATA
>JBBSRP010000060.1:0-13906 GCA_038242935.1 Flavobacteriales bacterium | reverse complement strand
TCTCAATATAGTACTTCTGAGCTTCTTTATATATTTTTCCAGTAATGGCATCTGCGGTCATACTGTTGAATTCACTTTCTGTAACAGGAGACGTAATTGAGAAATAACGAACTAATTCAAATTCGAAATTCTTGAAATCAGAATTCGTTTTGTTTTCATTTGCTACAACTTCGCACGTGTCATACAACATATTTGCAATGTCAAGCTTAAGACGCTCCCCGTGCAGTGCATGACGACGACGTTTGTAAATTACTTCACGTTGCGCATTCATAACATCATCATATTCTAGCAAACGCTTACGAACACCGTAGTTGTTTTCTTCAACTTTTTTCTGTGCTCTTTCAATAGATTTGGTCATCATCGAGTGCTGAATAACTTCGCCCTCTTTAAGTCCCATTCTATCCATCACTTTTGCAACTCTTTCAGAACCAAATAAACGCATTAGGTTATCTTCTAGCGAAACATAAAATTGAGAACTTCCTGGATCTCCCTGACGACCTGCACGACCACGTAACTGTCTGTCTACACGACGAGAATCATGACGCTCTGTACCAACGATTGCAAGTCCACCGGCAGCTTTCACTTCCTTAGATAATTTAATATCCGTTCCACGACCAGCCATATTGGTTGCAATAGTTACAACTCCAGGTTTTCCAGCTTCCTCAACGATCTGTGCTTCTTGCTTGTGCATTTTGGCATTCAAAACATTGTGAGGAATACTTCTCATTTTCAGCATTCGGCTTAATAATTCAGAAATCTCAACAGAAGTTGTTCCAATAAGTACTGGTCTTCCTGCTAATGATAATTGAGTTACATCTTCAATCACTGCGTTAAATTTTTCACGAGTAGTTTTGTAGATCAAATCTTCTTTATCGTGACGAGCCATCGGTCTGTTTGTCGGAATTTCTACAACATCAAGTTTGTAAATTTGCCAAAGCTCTCCTGCTTCTGTTACAGCAGTACCCGTCATCCCTGACAGTTTGTTGTACATTCTAAAGTAATTTTGAAGTGTAACTGTAGCAAAGGTTTGAGTAGCTGCTTCAATTTTCACGTTCTCTTTAGCTTCAATCGCTTGGTGTAGACCGTCAGAATAACGACGACCATCCATAATACGACCTGTTTGCTCATCGACAATCATTACTTTATTGTCCATAATCACATATTCTATATCTTTTTCGAAAAGGCTATATGCTTTAAGAAGTTGCGTTAGAGTATGAATACGCTCACTTTTGATACTAAAATCTTGAAAAAGTTTTTCTTTTTCTTCTGCCTCAGTATCCTTGTCAAGTTTTTTCTTTTCGATATTGGCGATTTCAGTTCCGATATCTGGAAGAATAAAGAATGATGAGTCTGTATCTTTTGAAAGATATTCAACCCCATTATCTGATAATTCAACTTGATTGTTTTTCTCTGTAATAACAAAATAAAGTGCGTCATCAACTAAGTGCATGTCGCGGTTATTATCTTGCATATAATGATTTTCAGTTTTCTGAAGCAATTGTTTAATTCCTTCCTCACTCAAAAATTTGATAAGTGCTTTATTCCTAGGTAAACTTCTGTAAGCTCTCAAAAGATTAAATCCACCGTCTTTTGTATTACCTTCTTTTATTAACTTTTTGGCTTCTGTCAAGAATCCGCTGGCAAGTTGTCTTTGCAAGCTTACAAGATTTTCAATTTTTGGTTTAAGCTCCATAAATTCGTGTCTGTCACCTTGTGGTACTGGACCAGAAATAATTAATGGTGTTCTAGCATCATCAATTAATACAGAATCGACCTCATCGACGATTGCATAATTGTGTTTCTTCTGAACTAGATCGCCAGGAGAATGCGCCATATTATCTCTCAAATAGTCAAAACCAAATTCGTTATTTGTTCCGTAAGTAATATCTGCTTCGTAGGCATTTTTACGCGCTTCAGAGTTTGGCTGATGATTGTCAATACAATCTACTGTCATTCCGTGAAATTCAAAAAGCGGTGCTTTCCAAGTACTATCTCGTTTGGCTAGATAATCATTCACAGTTACAAGGTGAACGCCATTTCCAGTTAATGCATTCAGATAAAGTGGCAGTGTTGCAACAAGTGTTTTTCCTTCCCCTGTTTGCATCTCCGCAATTTTTCCTGCGTGCAATACCATTCCACCAATAAGCTGAACGTCGTAGTGAATCATATCCCAAGTAATCTCTTTTCCGGCAGCATTCCATGAATTTGCCCAAATAGTATCATCACCTTCAAGAGTAATATAATTTTTTGCTGCTGCAAGTTCGCGGTCTTTAGCGGTAGAAGTAACCCTAATCTCTGTGTTTTCTTTGAAACGTCTAGCTGTTTCTTTTACTACTGCAAAAGCTTCAGGAAGTAATTCGGTTAGTATTTTTTCAGATATTTCATAAGCTTCTTTTTCGAGAGCATCAATTGCTTCGTAAAGTTCTTCACGTTGGTCAATATCTTCAATTTTTTCTACGTCAGTTTTGAGACTGGCAATTTTCTCATCTTTATCAAGACGAGCTTGTTTTATTCTATCTTTAAAGTAGACAGTTTTCTCTCTAAGTTCGTCGTTAGACAAAGCCATTAGTCCGGCTTCGTAAGAGCGTACTTTAGCTACTGTAGCCTGAAGAGCTTTAACATCTTTCTGAGATTTGTTTCCCACAAAGGTGTTTAAAATGCTATTGATGAAGTTCATATTTTTGTGAATTTCTAAATTTATAAAAGTGGTTAGTATCAAATCCAAAAAAAGTCTCGATAGAGACTTTTTTGTTTTTTCAGTTTAATATTCGTCCTCGTTCCAAAGATAATCTTCGTCAGTTGGATAATCCGGCCATATTTCTTCCATTGATTCGTAGATTTCTCCTTCGTCCTCTATAGATTGTAAATTTTCTACAACTTCTAATGGTGCTCCAGCTCGTATAGCGTAATCAATAAGTTCGTCTTTGGTGGCAGGCCATGGCGCATCACTTAAATAGGATGCTAATTCTAATGTCCAGTACATCTTTCTAGTAATTTTTTGTTTATGCAAAAATAATTTTTATACTGAAACTGTCAACTATATTTCGATTTATTTTAAAAAAAGATAAGAACGTGACTGTTTGCAAGTGTTTGGGGCAAAATATTGTGTTAAAATCTCTCGTAATGAGAGCTATTGCAATTAATATTTCTCAGGAATCCACTGAACTTCGCTTACATTAAGGTCTAAAGTCAACTTTCGTGCCAACACAAAGAGATAGTCAGATAGTCTGTTTAAATATTTAATGACAAACTCATCTATAGGTTCAAGGCTGTTTAAATGTGCCGAAAGTCGTTCTGCACGACGACAAACAGTGCGCGCAATATGACATGTTGACACAGTTTTGTGACCTCCAGGAAGTACAAAGTGTGTCATCTGTGGTAGCTCCATTTCCATTTCATCTATCTGATTTTCTAGAAATAAAAGGTCCTCTTCAGAAATTTTTGGGATATTTAAACGTTCTTTTCCATTCTTTAAAAATTCTTTTTCTGGTGGCGTTGCCAGAATGGCACCTACTGTAAATAGTTTATTCTGAATTTTTATCAGTACATCTTTATATTTCTGATCCATTTCGCAGTCACGCAAAAGCCCTAAATGCGAATTTAGTTCATCGGTAGTCCCGTAACTTTCTATTCGTATGTGATGTTTTGGTACTCGAAGTCCTCCAAAAAGTGCTGTAGTTCCTTTGTCTCCGGTTTTCGTATATACTTTCATTTCTTCTGTTTTCTATCTTTTTGTTATTGTATCGCTTTCTATCATTCCGTCACGAAGTCTGATTATTCTGTGTGCATGCTCGGCAATATCTTCCTCGTGAGTTACTAGAATTACTGTGTTGCCATTTTTATGAATGTCATTAAAGAGAGCCATAATCTCTACAGAAGTCTTGCTGTCAAGATTTCCTGTAGGCTCGTCGGCGAGTATTATCGATGGCTTATTAACCAGTGCTCTTGCAATCGCCACACGTTGCCGTTGACCTCCTGATAATTGATTGGGTTCGTGATCCATTCTGTCTGCCAAATTAACTTGCGTCAATACTTCGCTAGCACGAGCTCTACGATCAGCTTTGGAATAGCCTGCATACACCATAGGAAGCGCAACATTGTCTAATGCAGTTGTTCGCGGTAATAAATTGAAGGTCTGGAAAACAAAACCTATTTCTTTATTGCGAATCCCTGCAAGTTCATTGTCCTGCATCTTGTTCACTTGCTTTCCATTCAGGATATATTCGCCCGAAGTAGGAGTGTCAAGGCACCCTAGCAAATTCATCAAAGTCGATTTTCCCGAACCCGATGGCCCCATTAGTGCTACATACTCACCCTTTTGTATCTCGAGGTCTATTCCTTTTAGTACATAAACTATTTCTTCGCCTAGCACGAAGTTTCGTTTTAAATCTGTAATCTTTATTAATGTCTCTTTCATTGATGATAAAAGTAGTTGTTTTTAATAAGAATGAGTTACAAATGTAGCAATAAGAATAAGATTTTTTGTAGGTATTGTTGTATAAAATGTTACTAATTAACTTAAAATATTCTTAAAAAATTATAGTAAATTTCAAATTCTGTCATACAAATTATACTTTCGATTTATAATTTTAACAAAACAAAAACTATGAAAACCAACCAAATTTTATTAGGAGCCGCAATTTTAACTTTAGGAATGACTTCTTGCAAGAACAATGATGATGAGATGAGAACGAAAAGAGTAGATACTTATACAACTTATGTCGACTCTGTAGGAAATGTGGCGGAAGCTGATGCAAAGTCAAATTGGACGGCAATTGATGCAGAATATAACAGAAGAATTACTGATGCTGATGTTGCAATTGGTGAAATGAGTGACAAAACTGCTGCTCAAGAAAGGCTTGATGCAAGTAAAATGCGTTATGAAGGGCTTAGAAATAAGTATAATGCAGAGCTTGAAGCTGAAAAACAAGCAATGAATGACCCACAAGTTAAATTGAGAGATAGCTTCTTCGGAGCTGGAAAACTTGGAAAAGATATGAACTTTGACTGGGTAAATAAAGATAACATCTTAACTGTATTTAATGACTTCAACAATACTTTTGAAGCGAATAAAGATAGCTACTCAAGAGAAGATATGGATATGGTGAAATCTATTTACGAAGGTTTAGGTGCTCGTAAAAATACTGTAGAAAACGAAGGTTTGAGTACTGCAGATAATTTGAAAATTGCTGAGCTTAAATTGAAACTTGCACCAAAAATGAAAATTGCAAGAATCGGAGCTAAAGCTGAAGAAACTGCAGAAGCTAAAAAATAATTAGATCTTCTTAGATTAATTAAACCGTCTCAATCGAGGCGGTTTTTTTATGCTCTGATTTCAAAATGTTGTTTGACTTGCTCTTGTCTAAAAAAGACAAATCCCCACTGAAAAGTATCAATGGTAACGGTTACTTCTGGTTGAATTTTTATAAATTTCCAAGCCTCTTCCATTCCCTTTGACCAATAAATATCATCAAAAATCCAAACGCTATTATTGTGCGTAGTTTTTAGTAATGTTTCAAAGTATAAAATGGTGGCTTCTTTAGTGTGATTTCCATCAAAATATATTAGATCATATTTCTTATCTGAAGGTATATTTTTTATGAAAACATCAAATCTAGAAACCTCTGAAGTTATATTGCTAAGTCCGAACTTTGAGAAATATTCATTTGCAACAGCTGCAGTTTCGGCGCAACCTTCAACAGTTGTGATTGAAACTTTGTCATTATTAACTGACAAAGCCATCGTTGCCAATCCTACCGAAGTTCCGATTTCCAGAATTTCTTTAACTTCAAAATAACCTACAAGGCGGTTTAAAAGCTGAGCTCTTTCAACGCTGATTCCCGCATTTTTTGCAATTGCATTAACGGTTCGGACATTAGATTTAAAAACACGTGAGCCAGATCCGAAATCTTGAACTGAAATTCCTCGGTTATCTTTGGCAAGTGCATCCCGATGAGCGGATAGCACTTGATAAGATTCTCTATTTTTTTTATTGTAAAAGCATTTTGTAACCAGATCAAAAACAAATGGCGAATGCAATCCGTGCTGATTTCCGGAATGCCATAAAAATCGTAAATATGATTTAGTCAAATGCCACATTTCCTATAAGCTTAGATCTATTATCCTTCTATTTTTGCTGATAAGTCAAACCAACGAGCTTCTTTAGTTTCAATTTTCTCGATAACTTCCTGCAATTCGTTTGCTTTATTTTCAATAGCATCATCTGCAACTTTTCCAGCAGAGAATAAATCTTCAATACTTTGCTTCTCAGCCTCAAGATCTTTGATTTCTTTTTCTATCTTCTGAAATTCCTTTTGCTCATTGAAAGTTAGGTTTCCTGTTGGATTTTTTTCTTTCCAAGCCTTCTTTTCAGACTTATTTTCTTCTTTTTGTGCCACGTCAGCACTGTCTTCATAAGCTCTGAAATCTGAGTAGTTTCCTGGGAAATCTTCAATTTCGCCTTCGCCTCTAAAAACAAAAAGGTGATCTACAATCTTGTCCATAAAATATCTATCGTGAGAAACTACAAGTAGACAACCAGGATAGTCAAGTAAGAAACTTTCAAGTACGTTTAGTGTTACAATATCAAGGTCATTTGTAGGCTCATCCAGAATCAAGAAGTTAGGATTCTGAATCAAAACCGTACATAAGTAAAGACGTTTTAGCTCACCACCGCTTAATTTTTCTACAAAGTCATGTTGTTTTTTTCTGTCAAAAAGGAAACGTTCTAGCAATTGTCCAGCAGAGATGATTTTTCCTTTATTAAGCGGAATAAATTCTCCATATTCTTTAATAATATCAATAACCTTTTGTCCAGGTTTTGGGTTGATACCACTTTGAGTATAATATCCTATTTTGATGGTTTCTCCTACAACTACTTTTCCCGAATCAGGTTCGATAGTATTTGTTAGAAGATTTAGAAAAGTTGATTTTCCCGTTCCATTTTTTCCAATAATTCCAATCCTTTCTCCGCGCTGAAAGTCAAAACTAAAGTTGTCAAGAATAACTTTGTTGTCAAATTTCTTAGAAACTTTGTGCAGCTCGATAATCTTGCTACCCATGCGTTCCATATTAATTTCGAGTTCAACTTTATTCTCTCTTCGTCTACTTTCTGCTTTTTCTTTGATTACGTAAAAGTCATCTTGTCTCGATTTAGATTTTGTAGTACGCGCCTTTGGCTGTCTACGCATCCACTCAAGTTCTTTTACAAGTAAATTTTGCGCTTTGTCAATACTTGCATTTTCAGAAGCAATTCGCATTTCCTTTTTTTCAAGGTAGTAAGAATAGTTTCCTTTGTATTGATATAATTTTCCATTGTCAAGTTCGATAATCTCATTACAAACGCGCTCTAAGAAGAAACGGTCGTGAGTTACCATAAACAATGTGATATTTTCTTTTGCAAAATAGCTTTCCAGCCATTCGATCATTTCGAGATCCAGGTGATTTGTAGGCTCATCTAGGATTAATAAATCAGGTCTGCTAATAAGAATAATCGCTAGAGAAAGTCTTTTTTTCTGTCCTCCCGAAAGATTTTTAACTTTCAGTTTAAGATTGTCCATTTTTAACTTAGTCAAAATTTGCTTGAACTTTGTTTCAAAATCCCAAGCGTCAAACTGATCCATTTTGTCAAAAGCAAGTTGGTACGCATCTGCATCTTCAGGATTCTCTAATGCTTTTTCGTACGCTTCAATCGCTTTTAAAGTGGGGTTATCACTAGCAAAAATACTTTCTTCAATCGTAAGTTCGTCTTGTAAATTTGGGACTTGCGACAAGAAAGCCATTGTGATATCTTTTCGAAGCACTACATTTCCAGTATCCGCTTCTTCCTCGCCATTAATGATATTCATAATAGTAGTCTTCCCAGATCCGTTTTTTGCTAAAAAAGCAATTTTCTGATCTTTTTGGATACCAAAACTGACATTCTCAAATAATGTACGTTCTCCAAAAGATTTCGAGATGTTTTCTACAGAAAGATAATTCAAAATAAAAGTATTAAAGTTGATATTGTTGAGCTTCTTGCAAAACTCAAGATTTTGCAAAAGTACCGTTTTAAAATCAGATTGTTGCAAGCATTTGATGCTGTCTGTCTTTTAATTTTTCGAAATCTATTTCTTCTAAATATTTAATGGAAGATTAAACAAATAATAGCAGTAAAGCATTGCGCATTAGAGTGCCATACTAAGACTTCAATTTCTGAGATATTTGAATTTTTAAATTGAATTATCCCATTTTAGAAATGGTAACCATTTAGTAATTTATGGTTAATGTACGTTTTGAGCTAAGAATTTAGATTTGTGTTTAAAATCTTCATTATGACTTTATCTTATTTTAAAACTACAATTTTAGTCCTTGTAATATTTCTTTCAACTTTTCTTTTTTCATTTACTAATAATCGTCCGTACACCAATCTAAGTTATATCGAAAATAATTTGGGAAAGTTGAATAGAGCTTTCGCTAAATTAGATTCTTCTGCAGACAATTATCGAAAAGGTACAATTAACATAGATTCATTACAAAAGGTTTACTTTAAAGTTCGAGAACAGTACAAAGCAGTAGAATTTTATCTCGCATTTCATCACTCAGATTATGTAGGGAGCTTAATAAATGGTGCGCCTCTGCTACATATCGAGCGAGGAAATACAACACCATATATATTGGAGCCACAGGGTTTGCAGGTGTTGGATGAGTTACTATTTTCAGATAATGTCTCTAATGAAAAATATGAAGTTGCTGCATTTTCAAAAAAACTAAGCACTAGTTATGCTCTTTTATATAATAGAGTAGGCAAACGAATTCCACAAAATTCTGATGAAATTAGTGCAATGCGTATGCAGTTAGTGCGAATATTCAGTTTAGGAATTACAGGCTTTGATACGCCGGGATCTCTGAATGCAATTGCCGATGCACGATCATCACTTGTCGGAATGCGACAATTTTTCCTGGAAAGAAATCTGCATTCAAATTCAGCCAATAAAAATATTGATGCTGTTTTTGCTGCTGCTATTAATTATTTAGAAAAAGAAAAAACTTTTAAAAATCTAGATCGATTGCATTTACTCAAAAATTATATTGATCCTTTATATAGGATGCTAGGCGAAGTAGATAAAAATTCCGATTTAGAAGCATTGTCAAATAGTACTTCATGGAATCCTAAAAGTGAATCTATATTTGCGGTCAATTTTTTAAATCCATACTTCTTTACAAAACTTACTCAAAAAGAGGACAGTGAAAAATTAAGAAACTTAGGTAAGACACTATTTTATGATCCAATAATAAGTAATGACGAAAAAATTAGTTGTGCTTCTTGCCACAATCCAGAAAAGTCCTTTACAGATGCCGTACCTAAATCTTTAAGCAATATTAAAGGAGAGTTTGTACTACGAAATTCACCCACATTACTAAATGCGGTTTATGCTGATCGCTTCTTTTATGATTTACGCGCTTTTACTTTGGAGCAACAAGCAGAGCATGTGATTTTTAATCCAGATGAGTTCAATACTGCTTATGTTGAAATTATCAAGAAATTAAAGTCAAAAAAAGAATATAGAACTCAATTTAAAGCTGTTTTTGGTAAAAGTTCCGTTACAAGAGAGAATTTTTCAAAGGCTTTGTCTTCTTATGTCTTGTCTCTGCAATCCTTTAATAGTTCTTTTGATAAATACGTCAGAGGCGAAAAAAATGAGATTGCAGATGAAGTCAAAGATGGTTTTAATCTATTTATGGGAAAGGCCAACTGTGCTACTTGTCATTTCGCACCGACTTTTAGCGGCCTCATTCCACCTTTTTTTAGTGAAAACGAATCGGAAATTCTGGGAGTTTTAGAGCATCATAATGGAAATAAGCTTGATGAAGATAACGGTAGATTCAGCAATAAAATTAAAAGTGAGAATGCCTGGATATACGAGAAATCTTTCAAAACTGTGACTGTCAGAAATGTCGAATTCTCTGGTCCATATTTTCATAATGGTGCTTATCAAAGTTTAGAAGATGTGATAGACTTTTATAATGAAGGTGGTGGAGAAGGATTAGGTTTTAGGGTACAAAATCAAACTCTTTCTTCTGATAAACTAAATCTTACAGAAACGGAGAAAAAAGAACTTATTGCCTTTATGAAAGTTCTAAATGACAATCCACATTCAAGGTAGAATTTTCATAACATTCTAATGATTTTACGAGTGATAACGTATTACTTTGATAAGAAGTGCTTAACTCCAAGGTAATCTAGCAGCAGTAGTTTTGAAGTATTAATAATAAAAAATACTTTATCGTGAAAAACAGAATTTTACTTTATTCTTCGTTTTTGTTATCCTATGCGGGATTTGCATCAACTAATTTAGATCAATTGGAAACTACACCATTAGTTTCAAAAACTAATTCTTTAAGTGGTTCAGAAACAAATGCAATTTTAACACCGGCACAGTATCCCTTAACAAAAGGAGCTGCTTGGTCTTATTTGGACAACGGCTCAGATCAAGGTACAGCTTGGAGTCAATTATTATTTGATAATTCTTCTTGGGTTTTAGCTACAGCGCCATTAGGATATGGCGATCCTATGACGACAACCATTTCATACGGAGCAAATTCTTCTGATAAGTTTATTACAACATACTTTTCTAAAGATATTCAGATTGATTTGGCACAAATGGGCGATATGGTCGAAATAGGATTGCGTAGAGATGATGGCGCAGTCGTTTATATCAATGGTGTAGAGGTTGTTCGAGATAATATGCCATTGGGAGCAATTAATTATCTAACATTTTCATCAGGTATTGTTGACGGTGCAGACGAGAAAAGATATTTTTCTCATTATGTTCCAAAATCAGCATTTCAAGATGGTGTTAATAGAATTTCGGTAGAGATTCATAATCGTGATGGTTCAAGTTCTGATATCGGATTTGATATGTACCTGCGCAATAAGCTAACTGAGTACTCTTGTGAAGAAGGACATATTGCTTGTTTTACTTCCATTAATCCAACAGCACAAACTCCTATTATGATTTACCCAGAAGAGCAGCGTTTCCAAATGTTGTTCAAACAAGGTGATAATTTTATGACTGGCGGTGGTACTGTTCCCGGAAACCATGATTTTACTGGATATATTCCATCTCTAGGTGCAACGGCAAGTAATCTTGGATACTTATCAATTAATCACGAAAATAGTCCGGGTGGAGTTTCAATTCTAGATATTTCTCTCAACTTAGGTCAAGATGATTTAAATCCACTATGGATTCTTTCAGATAGCCGTAAAGTAGATTTTAGTGGTCCATCATTAGTCAAAACACAACGCAACTGTTCAGGCGGAGTAACTCCTTGGGGTACTGTAATAACTGCCGAAGAATCAACAACTTCTGGAGATTCAAACGGTGACGGTTATGAAGATTTAGGCTGGCTAGTCGAAATTGATCCTATTACGGCACAAGTAATGGATTATGGAACAGGAACTCCTCAGAAACTTTGGGCAATGGGTCGAATGAATCATGAAAATATTGTAATCACTGCAGATGGTACTACAGCGTATTATGGTGAAGATGGCGGTACACATTGTGTGTATAAATTTGTCGCCGATACTCCAAATAATTTTAGCGCAGGAACTGTGTATGTTCTAAAATTAGATTTAGAACTTTCTAGTAATGAGCCAAGCTCTTCAACTGCAACTTGGGTTATGGTGCCAAATACAACTCAAGCGGATAGAAATAATCTTCGCACTGTTGCTGCTGCTCTTGGCGGTACTGATTTTAATGGAGTTGAAGATTGCGAAATTGGTCCAATAGATAGTAAAATATACTTCGCATCTAAAGGTAAAAGCAGAGTATATTCATTTAAAGATGACGGAATGACAATCAGTGATTTTGGAACATTTGTCGGTGGATTAAGCTATCCAATTCAAACAGCAACAGAAATCATAACAGAACCATGGGGAGGCGGAAATGATAATTTAGCTTTTGATGATAAAGGAAATCTTTGGGTTATTCAAGACGGTGGTCGCAACTATATATGGGTTGTACGCCCGAATCATACTCAAAGCGATCCTAAAATACTACTTCACTCTTCTATGCCAGTTGGTGCTGAGCCAACAGGATTGACTTTTACGCCAGATTATAAATATGGTTTCTTTTCTGTGCAGCATCCAAGTGGAAGTAATGAAGCACAACTAGATGCGACAGGATCTGAAATTTCTTTTAATGCTTCGGCCGCTTTGGTTTTTTCAAATGAGAAATTCTTAGGTCAACAGCAGTCTTTAGATGTTAATTTTCCGGAAAATACTTTAGTTAGTATTGCAACGGTATATCCTAATCCTACAAATGGGTTGCTTACAGTAGCAGTAAATGAAGCTGCTGGAGAACCAATTACTATTCAAGTTTACGATATTATAGGAAGAAAAGTAACCGAACTTGCTGATGTATCAACTGGTATGGATCAAAAGATATCTGTAGATTTAACCGCATTTGGAAGCAATCAATTATTTGTACTCCAGATTCAGGTCGGATCTAAAAAAGGTTCTTTTAAAGTAATGAAATCAAATTAATTTTAAAATTTCTAAGAAGGTCGGTACGCATTTGCAGACCGGCCTTTTTTTATTTATTATGGAAAGACTACTTTATATATTTTTTATACTCTCAACATTAGGGCTCTATGCGCAAGATGCTAACACCAATAAAACAGTGTTTTTATCAATTGACGAAGCTTTAAAAACCAAAGAAAAAGTAACTCAATTAAATCTTCGAGATCAATTTCTATTTGTATTTCCAAACGAAATTCTAAAACTTAAGTCGCTGGAATTTTTAAATCTAATGAGAAATAATATCGAGGTTTGTGCTCCTAAATTCTTTGAATTAGATAACTTGGAAGTTCTTATTTTGCGACAAAATGCAATTAAGTACCTGCCAAAAGATATTCGGAAATTTAAGCACCTTAAAAAATTAGATTTAGCATTAAATAAATTATCCAAAATTCCAGATGGAATAGGCGATTTGAAAAAGTTAGAATATTTATACCTTTCATCAAATACAATTACTCACTTGCCCGTATCAATTGGTAATTGTAAAAACATAGAATATTTAGATCTTGACAATAATCAGCTTAGTGAATTACCTAATTCATTTTCGAACCTTCATAAATTGAAAAAACTAAACCTTTCGGGAAATCAGTTTTATGAAATTGACAATGATTGGTTGACTTTAAAAAATTTAGTGGAACTTAATTTAGAAAATAATCAACTTTCTTCTTTGTCTAATAATTTAGGAAATTTAAAGAATTTAGAAATTTTAATAGTCAACAACAATCAGCTCAAAGATTTGCCAAATAGTCTTATAGATTTAAAAAAGTTGACGTTTTTGTCATTAGGAGGTAACAGAATTAAAAATTTACCAGAAGAAATTCAGAAACTTACAAGCCTAAGAACACTCATCTTAGCAGGCAACCCAATAGATATTATTGAGCAAAATAGAATAAAGCAGTCTTTGCCAAATTGCGCAATTTACTTTTGATAAGACAAAGGTGATAGATCGAAAATTATTTCTCATTGCTGAATTATCTATTATATTTGCGCGATGCAGTTATCAATTATAATATTAAATTACAATGTGCGCTTCTTTTTAGAGCTATGCATTGACAGTGTAATTAAGGCAACCAAAGATATTGATGCCGAAATTATTGTTGTCGATAATAATTCGCCAGATGATAGTTGCGCAATGGTACATGAGCGATTTCCTCAGATAACACTGATAGAAAACAAAGAAAATGCGGGTTTCCCTAAAGGAAATAATATAGGTGTAGCTTCCGCTAAAGGTAAATTTATTTGTATTTTGAATCCTGATACGGTCGTTGCCGAAGATACATTTACTTCAATTTTGAAATTTGCCGAAGCTGAAGGTAATTTGGGAATTATTGGTTGTAGACTAATTGA
>JBBSRP010000059.1:0-13958 GCA_038242935.1 Flavobacteriales bacterium | reverse complement strand
GTCCAAAAGAAACGCGACGCAATATTGCGAAATTCGTTCAGTCTGCTCAACAATTTCTTTCTCTAGATTTGCTATAAACGACTCATCAACATATCGAACTTCTTTCAGACTAATCACTTCACCACGAAGTGTGCGCAAATTGGCAAGATTGCTTACAAAGACGTCGATATTATCTAATGGAGACGATTTTATAGTACCGAAAAGTTTGTTAGCTTTCTCTTCCGTTTGCTTGACAATTTCCTTAGCGTGCAAGCGCAATTGAACAACTTTCTCAAATTCGTCTACAGCCGCATTAGCGGTACTTTTTATTTCTAAAAGCGGAATATTCAACTCGAAAGTTTCAGTTCCGTCAATCCAGTAATAACCGTCTAGTATGTTTTGCGAAAGTTTAGATAAGTCTGCGTACAGTCCATCGTAATCGTCATTCTTGTTGAGAAGTGTTAATATCGAATTGGAATCTGCCATTGCTTTTACAATGTCTTTGTTTCCAATTTTATAAATAAAACTGTCTTTATGAATCGATGGAATAATATCACCTTTTACAAAAGGAGTTTGCCAAATTTGAATTACGTGATTCTTAGTCTGTTCGTTTTCTGATTTAAAATAACAGAACTCTCCATTTTTTAGAATTGTAAAACCATTGCAAATAATTGGAGTTTTGACTTCGTGTGAAATCAAATTATAAGAAATCAACACATATTGTCCATACTTATCTTCATAAAACACATACATAAAATCTTCTCCATTTGGCGAAGAAATTCGTTCTTGAAATAATAAATTCTCAAGAGTATTTTCAAAGATTTTATACTCACCAGTTTGCAGATAATATCCGTTAGAGAAAATTAGTCCGTGGTTATCTGGTAATAAAATTGCAGCATTTTTTATACTGTCAATTTTTTGTACTTCTTGCAATTTTCGATTGTAGACAAAAAATCGTGGCTCTTCTTGAAACGGTTTGATCTGTAAAGCAATCAGATTTCCAAGATCTGCGAATTTATAATTTCCATCATCCAAAGTCTGATCTGGAAATTCTACTTCTTCATCATAAATTCCTTTTCCCGAAGCGGTATTGTCTTCAATTTTGATGGTCAAAGTGCCTCCAATAGTTTCGACAAAAACTTGATCGAGAATAGAGATGTGCGGATATTTTCCGTATTTCTGCATATCTCTAGTGGTTTCCTGCCACAGAAAATCGTGCTGTTTCGGAAACTTATATTCGTGATCACTTCGGTTGTCAATATATTCCAATTTATCTTCCCGTATCAACCATTTAAAGGTTTTGATATCTGTAAGTCTATCAGATAATTGGAAAACCATGTGAAGATAATTCCCAGCAATAAAGAATTTTCTGAACTCTGTGTCGCGGTAATATTTATAAAGATTTAAAAAGTCGAACAGAAATGTTTCGTCGTTTATTAAATCAAAATTTTGAAGTTGGAATTCCTGATTTTCATATTTATAAATACTAAAAACATCTTCAATCTTGATATCTGTTCTCAATCCAAAATAGACGTTGTAACCAAAAAGACATAAATCGCCCACACTAACAATATCGCTAGAAATACAGTTGTTTTCTGTAATGATTCGATTGTTTGCTATTAATTTAGTTTCAATACTCCCGAAAACTTCCTTTCGTGCATCATTAAGTAAATTTAATCTTTCAATTAAATCCTTTTTCTGAGCTTCTAATCGGCTTTGTATGATTTCGTAAGTTCCGCCTTCTAGTGCATTCATACTATAAAAATGTAGGTGGTGGTTAGTTAAAAGAGTCTGACAAATTAAAATCAGACTTAAAATATCCTGCAAGAATTTGGAAATATTCTTGCAGGAATTAATGCTGTGCTACTATCCCAATTTCTTATTAGTCAAGCCAAGATTCTTTGCCATTGCCATTAAATTGGAAAACAAACCTTGTTCGCTGTCGTCGTTGCTTCGTCTCTGTAATTCTATTAGCAGACCAGAAACAGTTAGATTCTTAATATCTTCTGACGAAATTCCGTATTTGTCAGCAAAACTTTTGATTTTTTCCATAAGATTTCCGCTGTCCATCGTTCCGTCTCCAAGAATTGCTTCCTTGATTTCAGTAATATTTTCAGAACTATTTACCAGTCTATCAAAACCTTTGGCTCTTGTGATCTGACCAACAATTTGCTCAAAGAACATTGTCTCGCCACCCACGATATCAATTTTGGCAGCTTTCAATGCTTCGCCAATTACGCTAGCTTGAGCATCTGCAATATCTTTCTGAATATTGATGTGTGCCAAATCAACTTGCAGTTCTTTATTAAGACGCAACTTGAATTCTTCGTGTTCTTTTCCAACACCGTCAAGCTTTTTCATTGCGTTTGCTTTCTCTTCGATTCCTGTAGCTTCTGCTAATGCTTTCTCGCGAATTACGCTAGCTTCTGCAAAACCTAGCTCTTTTGAAGCTTCGGCTTTCGCTTTCATTCCCACAGCTTCGGCAAGTGCCATTTTCTCGACAACTACAGCATCTACAATTCCTTGACGCTCGTTAGCATCTGCTTTTGCGTGCATAACTTGTGCCTCAGAAAGTCCAACTGTTGCATCTTCTTTGGCTTTGGCTTCTGCCAAAATTTTTCTTGCTTGTGCTTCTTTTTCACTTGCAATCATTTGAGCTTCTGCATCAATATTGATTTCTTCCGCTTTTTGTTTTGCAGCTTCTTTTTCCGCTTCAGCTGCTCTAATTCGTTTAATATAAAGTTCCTCACTCGTTTTCTCGGCAAGTGTAATCGCTACTTTCTTTTCTCTATCTGCAGTTTTGAAAGCTTCGATATCTTTCATGTTTTCTTGCTCCTGAACAACTCCTTTTTCAAGAACAACTCTATCGCGAATTACATCTTGAATATTTTTGCGTTCAATCTCTACAGCTTTGTCCTTTTCAATTTGAGCTAGAGTTACGATTCTCTCACGTTCTGTTTGCTCGAGAGCGCGATCTTTTTCAACTCTTTCGGTTTCTACAGCTTCCGTTCTTTCCTTGTTTTTTAAAGCAACAATTACCAAACGATCTTTGTTTTCTTCGGCAACAGCCACTTTCTCAGAAGTATTAATACGAGCAGTTTCAGACTTTAAACGTTCTTCTTCATATACCTTCAAAATTTCGGCTTCTTCGCGAGATTTGATATTTGCAATCTCTCTTTTTTGCTGCTCTTCTTTTTCTGCAAGCTGTCTGTCAAGAGCTAAAATTGCTTCTCTTGCTTCAACATCTTGCTTGCGAATAGTTTTTTCTTCGTCTCTACGAATCAAATTTGCTTTAATGTTTTGCGCCGCAGTCAGTTCGATAATCTTCTTAATACCTTCAGAATCTAAGATATTATCGGTCTTTAGATGCATAAGAGGAGTTTGCTCCAAATCGTCAATAGCACAATCGTCAAGAATGTAACCGTTAAGATCTGTTCCTATGATAGAAATAATCTCTGCGCGGAATTCACTTCTAGCTTCATATAATTCGATGAAATCAAATTTCTTTCCAACAGTTTTTAATGCTTCAGAGAATTTGGCATCAAATAAAGTTCGAAGCACTTCTAAATCTGAAGCTCTTTCGCAACCAATTGTCTGAGCTACATTGATAATATCGGTTGTAGATTTATTGATTTTAATAAAGAAAGTGACCTTGATATCTGCTCTAATATTGTCTTTACAGATAAGACCATTCACGCCAGTGCGCTCTACATCTAATCTTTTTACAGAAATATCCATTATTTCCATTTTGTGCAGAACTGGAACAACAAGACCTGCGTTGTAAAAAACTTTTGTGCCGCCGGCGCCAGTTCGCACAATTACCTTTCCTTGAATTATCTTTTTGTACATCGAGATAATCCAGACGAGAAGTCCGACAATGACCACAATTATGGCAATCATAGTAATAAGTAAAGAGTTTTCTAACATGTTTTTGGTTGAATTAATTTAGTTTGAATTGGGTTATGTAATTTAGAATAATTGTTGAAGTCTATAATGAGTAGAGGAATTTTGACTTTTATAAAAGTAGTTTCAAAATTAATAATCAAATCTTTCGACGAGATAATACTTTTTATCCACACTTTCAGAAACAATTACTGCTTCTTGTCCAGCATTTAATTGCTCGTCTGTGCTGCTTCTCGCAGATAATCGTATTGGATCACCGTTTACTGCAAGTTGAATTTGTCCTGTTTTCAAATCATTTAATGTTGAAAATACAACACATCTTCGGCCTAGGAAATCAATTTCTGGTTCTCCTTTATGATTTACTTGTTTGTAAAAGTAGGCAAGAGGCCTGCTAAAAATTTTGACAATAAATAAACTTAAAATAAAGTTTGGGATCAATAATAAAAGTCCTAACCACACACTTTCTACTCCCAAATAGTAAGTCACATTAATTCCCACAAACCACATACTAAAGAAGATTATGGTCAGAATAAACATCAGTGGCAACTCGTCAAAATTGAAGAATTCCAAGATTTTCATAAAGCCACTTCCTTCCGGCGTTTCAGTTCTGTCTGGCAAATCGTGCGTATTGCTGTCAAGGTTTGTGTCCATATCCGAATCAAAGTCGATACTGAAAAGATCAGGATCGAGTCCGGCAAGAATGACAGCCATCCAATACAACAGCATCACGATTGACATAATGCTGAAGAAAGCCATCACTGGTGAAAAGGAAATCTCTATAAGTTCTTTCATAAGACCTATATTATTCTTTAGTATTGCTGATACCCATTTGCTCTTTTAATTTTTCTAGTTCACTAGAGGCTTTTGTCTGCGACACATTTATAGCTTTATCAATTTCGTCATCTACGGATTTCGAATTATTTGCAATATCGCCATAAGCTTCTGCCAATGCTTCTTCTTGGGCAACTTTTTCTTTCATCCGCTCTAGAAGCGCAACCGTTCCGTTGCTGTCAATTTGGGCCATCTGCTTATTTAAGCTCTTTGTTGCATCCGCAACTTTTACTCTTGATCGCAAAATTTTAAGCTCATTTTCCCATTTAGAAATATTTTGTTTTATTGTCTGAACATTTGATTCCATTTGAGAAACATTTAGATCAAACTTTTCTTTATCGGCGATTGCTCTATTCTGCCCACCGATCGCTTCTTCTTTTTTGATCAAAGCTTCGGTTGCCAAGCGGTCAGCTTCAGTTGCTTCCAAACCGCCAGATTGAGCTTTTTTCAAGATTAGCATTGCCTTCTCGTTGTAGTCTTCGCTCTTATTGGCATATTCTTGCACTTCATTTTTGGAGCGAATACTCATTGCTTTGACTTGAGCTAAAGCCTCAAGACTTTTGTCCAAATCCTGTTTCATATCACGAATCCCTTGCTCAGTCATCTTGATTGGATCTTCGATTCCGTCTATTGCAGAATGTACTTCCGCTTGTCCTATTTTAAATAATCTTTTTAGAAATTCCATAACTATTTGTTTTTTGAAAAATTAATAATTTGTTCTGAATACTCACTTAATAATACACTTAGTGAATTTAAGGTCGCTTCAAATTCGTTTTGATTTAGATTTTCGATTTGTAAAGAATCCCGAAAAATTACTTTCTTGCCTGAATCATCTAAGACAAATGCGCCGTGAATAATGTCGCGGTTTTTCTGTAATAATGATTTATAAACCTGATTTCCCTCTTCCTTAATTTCGAAAATAAACTGTTCAAATATTACTATCGGAGGAGCGACGCAAATAATCAAATGAAAAATGCCCTCAGATTCATTACTAACAATGAAGATTCCTTCCTTCTGATTCTCGTGTTTAATCTCCAACTGTAAATTTTGCAGAAAACCTCTTATAATCGCGTAGTAGTCTTTCATATAATATAAAATTATGATTTTATAAAAATCGGTTATTTATAAACACTAACAAGCATAATAGGAAATATTTCTTAACAAACTTTTAAAGAAATAGAGTTGAATGCTAAAACGCTTGGTAATATTTTCCTATCTTTACTAAATGTATTAGTCAAATATACAAAAGAATTTTATAAATGCAAATAAAATTAGCAAAATGCTACTAATGTTTGGAAAGAATTTAAAAAAGATACGGAACGTAAAGGGAATGAGTCAGCAAGAATTTGCCGATATCTTTGATTTGAAGCGCGGTACACTCGGTGCTTATGAAGAAGGTAGAAGTAATCCGAAGCTAGAAACCGTGATTAAAATTGCTAATCATTTTAGCATCGGTCTGGAGGAATTGCTAATTTCGGAACTTACGGTCAACAAACTTTTGAAATTCAATGAGCGTCTTACGGTAGAAAATGATTCTTACAAAAGAATTGATTTCGAAGGAATTCCGTGTGTTATGCCTGCAGATAAATATGATTTCATAAAAGGATATTCGTCCGGATTTGCTTTAGAAAAACTCTCTGTAATCAAGCTTCCTTATATAGATAGCGAAAATCGGATTGCTTTTGCAGTTGACGATTTGGCAATGACTGGAGGAGCGGTGGAATTTTTTCCAAAAGATATTGTAATAGGAGTGGAATGGGATAAAACTTCTATTGAAGATAAAAGCTTGATGGTTGTTCTTACAAATTCTGAACTTATATTTAGGAGATTTTATACTGATGAAGGTCATTCTGTGTTGAAAGCAGATCATCACGGCGTTGAGGATGTTGTGCTATTACCTGAAGATATTTTGTATATTTGGAAAATAGAGCATATTTTTAAGTACGGAATTCACGCAAAAGAGATTTCCTACGAAAATCGATTAGCAACGATTGAACAAAGCCTTGCGTCGGTGAAAAGTAAAGAATAATTTTGAGAAACATTTTTTACAAAAACGAAGTTGTATATAATTAGAACCGTTTAGCATTAAAAAAGTATAGTATGAAATTCTCAGTAAAAGCACCTTTTGAGGTATTTATAACGCACTGACTTTTGCAATAGCTTATGTTTTTTGGCTTTCGCCGAAAGACTTCAGTTTCAATTGATGATGTCATAAAGGCTAGCTACAAAATTGTTTAGTTCACTTCTAAAGAGAAAGCGATTTGGCTTCGGTTGAAGTACTAATGCTCGAAGTGATGTTGTTGGTTTATCAACTAATTTGTGGTATCGCACAATGCATAGTTTGTTTCAGCTAATAGCTATCTTTTACTAAAACATTTTTCATCCATTAAAAAAATTCTGATATTTACGAAGACTTTGATAGAGTTCTCGACGAAAGAACTAATCTGCTAATTCGTTCAAGATGTGATAGAAAAATAGTTGGAGAGCATAAAAAGCTTTACAATTTACTTGATAACACTATTGTTGGGGGAAGTGTTGAAGTGGAGATTGCTGGAAAAAAGAATCGAAAAAAAACAAACAGCTTTAATCAATGTTAAATTTACAAAAGCTAGAATTTGCGCGCCAACTGGATTGACCGTTTCTGAAAAGGAAATTGAAAATTATGTAAACAAAGCAACTGAAAATCCATCATCGATTCCGACTAATAAAACTGGGATTTCTTGGAAGTTGCTACGCACACATAAAATCAAAAATTTTGACAAAGCTATTGAATGCAGTAACTGGTATAAGAAACGCTGGTTGATTGCGGAACTTTTTAGAGTTATCAAAACAAAAGGGTTCGCAATCGAGTCAAGTCAACTTGAAGATGGTTTTAAACTCAAAAAACTACTTGCAATAACACTAGAAGTCGCTCTGCAAGTTATGCGCCTAAAGCTATTCTTAAATGAGGTGGATCAAAAGGCAGACAGCTTATTTAATAGTAAAGGAATCAGCTTTTTAGACAAAGTAAATAAAAAAATAGCAGCTCAAAATCTCAAGCAAAAAAACATCCATACGACAAAAATACATTAGCTTGGTCGCGTGGATAATATCACGTATTGGCGGTTGGACAGGCTATAAATCACAAGGTCCGCCACTTTACATAATAATCAAAAATATGAAGGATATCTATTATTTTCTGATGATTAGGACTTGGTTTAGAGATTAGCTTAAAAAGAGGGGAAGTTGGAGCGCGCATCTAAAGGCATATCTACTAAAAGTTTTATCGGTAATAAATTGTCGCAATACATTCCCTTCCTTCGGAGGAATGCCTGAAAGGCGGGGTGGGTTTCTCGTTGGTGAGATCGCATTATACGTTGATTTATAGAAAAACTACTATTCAAAAACTGTAAAAACCAAATCTAGGCCAAAAAATTTATATCCTCCTATACTCCAGAACCTTCTCAACATAATCATCAATCTATTCTGATAATCTTCCAATAGCCACTCTTTATAACTTTTGCTGGCATTATCCAAGCATTTCGCATACTGCTTTTACGAACCACTCAATTTCAAGACGTAATGCTTTAGCAAGAGCTAAAGCTCCAGTATTAATAAGACTCATTTTTGTATGTTGTCGAATTAAATCCTGAATCACAGTTTTACTTTTTTTATGCAAATCAATCGTTTCTTGAAATTCATTATTTTATTTAGATAATTGTTTGTCATATCGTTGAGGATTAAAGTGACTAGCAACAAAGAGAAATCTAGATCTAATTATAAAAATTCGAAATGCTCAAAATAATGGAATTATAGTTAAAGTTTTGAATATTTTTTTATGTGGAAATATTTAAACATGACCTGAAAAACCATCAACTACGATTTGTAACTTTGCTTTGCTCTTTATAATAATACTTTACTATAAAACAACATTAGAAATGTCTGAAACAACCGATGACCGCAAAATTTTCACACTTTTGGAAGTTTCGAAAAGTGTTCAGAAAACTATTTCTGAAAGATATAAAAGTTCGTTTTGGGTAAAGGCCGAGATGAATAAGCTCAATCATTACAGCCATTCGGGACATTGCTATCCAGAACTAATTGAAAAGAAAGACGGAAAAATAATTGCTCAGATTAGATCTAATCTGTGGCGTGACGACTTTATCAATATTAATAATAACTTCCTGCGAACTTTAAAAGAGCCATTAAAAGACGGCATCAAAATACTATTTCTTGCTAGAATAAGTTTTGATCCTGTTTATGGGATTTCGCTTCAAATCTTAGATATTGATCCGAGTTATACTATGGGTGATCTGCAAAAGGAAAAGCAGAATACTATTGAACAGTTACAAATCGAAAATATATTTACTTTAAACAAAACCCGCACGTTGCCACTGCTACCGCAAAGGATAGCAGTAATTTCTGTTGCAACGAGCAAAGGCTATGTAGATTTTAAGAATGTTCTAGATTACAATCCTTGGGGCTACAAATTTTTCCATTATTTATTTCCTTCGATACTTCAAGGCGAGAAAGCTATAGTGGGAATTTTGTCGCAACTAAAGCGAATTGAAAAAGTTTGTGATCATTTTGATGCTGTAGCCATTATTCGCGGAGGTGGAGGCGACGTTGGATTATCGTGTTATAATAATTACGAATTATCAAAAGCGGTTGCGATATTTCCCATTCCAGTAATTACGGGAATTGGGCACGCCACAAATGAAACTGTTTGCGAAATGGTTTCGTATCAAAATGCAATCACACCAACGAAGATTGCCGAATTTCTGATTCAAAAGTTTCATAATTTTTCTGTTCCGCTACAGAAAGCTAGAGATTTGATTATCGATAAATCAAAACGTATTATCAGTGAAGAGAAAACGAAGCTACAATCGGAGGTAAAATTATTTAGATCTGTAAGTGAAACTATTGTTCAGAGAAATAGAAATGCTATCGATAATTCGACAAATGTGATTATTCAGCAATCGAGGTTTATAATCAAAACGAATTCGAATTTGTTGAGGGGTTTTAATGAACAGATTTCGAAATCTTCTTTATCAAATTTGAAGCAGAATTCAGTTTTTCTGAAGCAATTACAAGACGGTTTATATATTCATTCGAAATTAAGAGCGAAACAAGAAGTATTGCAGCTTGACAATTTAGAGAAGAATTTAAGGAATTTAGATCCCGTAAATATTCTTAAAAGAGGGTTTAGCATCACACGATACAACGGAAAAGCTATAACAAATATTTCGGAAGTTGGAGAAGAGCAAGAAATAGAAACGCAAGTGTACAAAGGCAAAATTACCAGTATCATAAAAAATTTAAGCAATGGAAAAGAAAAATAATTACGCGGATGCTTTTGAAGAATTAAAAGTGATCGTTTCGGAAATTGAAGAAGGTGAAATTTCTGTAGATCAGCTTTCTGAGAAAGTAAAAAGAGCTTCCGAATTAATCAAAATTTGTAAAGCCAAACTGACTTCTACAGAAGAAGACGTGAATAAGATTTTAAAGGAATTGGAAAGTTAAAAACTTTATTTCAACTTTTTTCTATAGTGATTTCATACGAAGATTAATTTTCATTACGGAAATTTGAAAGCTGGCGGAGTCTTGCGGCAGGGACAGGAGCGGCATCCTTTGCTGCTAGCGAAAGTTTTCTTGTATGACGGGGATTACGAGTTCAAGTTTTATGGAAAGTCGTTATAGCAGCAAAGATACAGTGGATGGCCCGGTTGTAGCTGTGAAGAATGAAACAGCTACAAGCCGCCCAAAAGAAAATCGTCATTCAATATTCAATCTACTTTCTGTATTAGCAAACACTTCCAAAAAACTATTTTTAGTAAATTTTTAATAGAAAATAAAATTTAAACTCTTTATTTAGTGGGTTTGTGACTAATTATTCAGCTATGAAACAACCGAACGATACTAAAACACCTGAAGAAGGCTTTGTAATTGTGCGTGGTGCGCGGCAACATAATCTTAAAAATGTAAGCTTAGAGATTCCACGTGATGCCTTGGTAGTATTCACAGGAGTTTCGGGATCTGGCAAATCATCACTTGCCTTTGGAACCTTGTATGCCGAGGCACAGCGAAGATATCTCGAATCTGTATCACCTTATGCAAGGCGACTTTTTCATCAAATGCCAATTCCCGAAGTTGACCTTATCGAAGGATTGCCGCCAGCGGTTGCATTGCAGCAGCAACGAGGATCTGGAACAACCCGTTCGTCTGTTGGCTCAGTAACTACTTTGTCAAATTTATTGCGAATGCTCTATTCGCGAGCGGGAGATTATCCAGCTGATCAACCACTTTTGTATGCGGAATCGTTTTCGACAAATACTGCTGAAGGTGCGTGTCCAAAATGTCACGGTCTCGGCAAAGTGTATGAAGTGACGGAAAAAAGTATGGTGCCCGACGATTCTTTGACGATTCGCGAGAGAGCAATTGCCGCGTGGCCGAGCGCTTGGCAAGGACAGAATTTGCGTGATATCTTGACTACTTTGGGTTATGATGTTGATATTCCGTGGAAGGATATTCCGAAAAAAGACCGGGATTGGATTTTGTTTACCAATGAAAAACCGCAGGTTCCAGTATATGCGAATTTCACAAGAGATGAAGTTCAAAATGCTATAAAGCTCAAAAGAGAACCTAGCTATATGGGAACTTTTACGGGGGCAAAGAAACACGTTTTACACACATTTGCAAATACTCAAAGTGCTTTGATGAAAAAACGTGTTTCCAGATATATGCTCAGCAGCGAATGTCCGCTATGCCACGGAAAAAGATTGAGACGTGAATCGCTTTCGGTGACTTTTTCTGGTTATGATATTGCAGATATTTCGCGGTTGCCACTCAAAAAATTACTTGAAATATTTGCTCCATACAGCGATGGCTCCGCGGAAGGATTGACGAAGTTGTCAAAAAACCACGAAGAAAAAGCGATTGTAGCGCAACGAATTGCTGAGGATTTGGTAGCGAGAGTCAATGTTTTACTTGACTTAGGTTTAGGCTATTTATCCTTAGAGCGAAGCACACCAACACTTTCTCCAGGCGAGCATCAGCGGTTGCGGTTAGCAACACAAGTAAGAAGTAATTTATTTGGAGTTGTATATGTTTTGGATGAACCATCGGCAGGATTACATCCCGCTGATACCGAAGCTTTAATAACAGCATTGAATGGATTAAAAGCTTCTGGAAATTCCCTTTTTGTGGTTGAGCACGAACTTGATGTGATTCGCCATGCCGATTGGATTGTCGATGTTGGACCAGACGCGGGAGAAAGTGGAGGAGAAATTTTATATAGCGGGCCGCCAGAAGGTTTGAAAGATGTTGAAAGATCTAAAACTCGAGAACACTTGTTTAATAATCTTCCTTTTCAAAAGCCTGAAAGCAGAACTCCAACTGGCTGGCTAAAATTAGCTGGAGTAACTCGAAATAATTTAGAAAATCTAGAAGTATCATTTCCGTTAGGAGTTTTGACAAGTGTTACTGGAGTTTCTGGCTCTGGAAAAAGTAGTTTGGTTAGTCAGGTATTGGTCGAATTGATTGCCACACAGTTAGGAAATGAGTCAGCTGCCGAAGAAGAAGTTGAAGATGCTTTGCAGCAAGATGCTGTAATTACTTTGGGTGGGAATATTGTTTCAGGTTCGGAAAGTATCAAGCGAATGGTGGTTGTGAATCAGAAACCAATTGGAAGAACGCCAAGATCGAATCTTGCGACTTACACAGGATTATTTGATGTGGTTCGGAAGTTATTTGCTTCGACTAAATTAGCAAAAGCTCGTAAATATGATGCTGGACGATTTTCCTTTAATGTTGGAAAAGGACGTTGTCCAAATTGCGAGGGCGAAGGTTTTGTAATGGTCGAACTTTTATTTCTCCCAAGTGTTTACGCACCATGTCCCGTTTGTGGGGGAACGAGATATAACCCAGAAACTTTGGAAGTTACATACCATGAAAAGAATATTGCTCAAATTCTGGCAATGACTGTAAATGGAGCAGCAGAATTTTTTGCGGAAGAGGAGCGAGTGAGCAGACCGCTAAAAGTTTTACAGGAAGTAGGTCTTGGTTATTTAAGATTAGGTCAACCGGCGACCGAACTTTCTGGTGGAGAAGCACAGCGTATAAAGCTTGCAACGGAACTTCAGCGTTTGAGTCGTGGCAACACTCTTTATATTCTTGATGAGCCCACAACGGGCTTGCATCCAACAGATGTCGAAAAGCTACAAGTTCAATTAGCCAAACTTGTTGATGCAGGAAATACTGTAATTGTGGTAGAACACGATATGCAAGTGGTGGCGGGAAGTGATTGGGTTATAGACATTGGACCAGGTGCTGGAGATGAAGGAGGAACTATTGTAGCGGAAGGAACTCCTGAGAAAGTAGCTAAAAGTAAAAAAAGTAAAACGGCGATTTATTTAGCAAGGACGCTGAAGGGCGATTCAGGTTTGTAGAATTGTGTGTGGAACTTTTTTAATATCTGTTCCGAAAATTTCCGTTTTACTGATGGTTCGATAATTTTAGTTGGATTACCTTTGCAGACTTTAATTCAATTTTTACCCAAAATTTGATGTTCAGCGGATAGTACGGCAGGAATTATCTCATCGGTTAATATTTTTCATAGGTATTCGATGAATTTCATTTGAAACGGCATCCTTTGCTGCTGAACTATTTTTTTATGAAAGCAGATAATGGCGAGATAATCTTGAATGAAATATTCGTAGTAGCAGCAAAGATATAGTGGATAGCCCAGTGCAAAGCAGCCTCCCAAAAAACATTATTTCAATTAATGGAATATATTTTAGATGAAAAATATTTTACTGTTGTAAAAAAACATTCTTGTCCCTGAATTATATAATTTTTCTATTATCGATAGAAGCAGTTGCCATACAATATCTCACTACATTTACGGAGTAATCCTTCTCCATAAAGAAAGCGTAAATATGAGTGATTTATCCAACCTTGCGGTCGTGGGCAGCGGTCCCACTGCAATATATCTTTTGAAATATATTTGTGATCATATCGATGTTTTCAAAAATCATATCGAGAAAATTAGCATTTACGAAAAAGAGGGAATTTTGGGAATGGGAATGCCGTACCATCCAAAAACTACTGATATTTATAATCTTGCAAATATTTCGTCTGAAGAAATTCCGATGCTACAGGAGTCTTTTGCAGATTGGCTATGTAAACAATCAAAAGAAGAATTACATAAATTTAATATTTACGATTTGCCAATTGATGACTCAGAAGTTTATAGCCGAGTTGCGTTG
>JBBSRP010000058.1:0-14101 GCA_038242935.1 Flavobacteriales bacterium | reverse complement strand
TGGAGTTTCAGAATTTGCATCTTTACAAGATACTACTGCCATCATTGCAACTACTGCGAAGCTTAAAAATACTTTTTTCATCTTAATTATTTATAAAAGGTTAATTATTAATTCGGGGCAAAGATATACAATATTTGGTATGTAAATTTATTTTTGAACTTATTTTTTATTTTTTTTTTAATCTTAATTATACCCTAATTTATCTGTGCTGTTTACTGAGTGCCAGTGCTTTAAAACAATGCCCAGTTTTGGCACTATTTCTTGGCTTTGACGATTTTCATTTCGTTAATCAGGTGCTTTGCATTTGCGTATTTGTCGATGATAAATAACACGTATCTTATGTCCACCATAATATTTCTGCAAATTGCCGGATCGTAATAAATATCGCTCATCGTTCCTTCCCAAACACGGTCAAAATTCAGACCAATAAGGTTGCCTCTAGCATCAATCGCTGGGCTTCCAGAGTTTCCGCCAGTTGTATGGTTAGTAGCGATAAAGTTTACAGGAAGTTTTCCGTTCTCTGCATATTGGCCGTAATCTTTCTTGTTGTACAAGTCGATAAGCTTTGCTGGAACATCAAATTCATAATCTCCAGGGACATATTTTTCCATTACACCTTCTAGATACGTTACCGGCTCATAAAAGACTGCGTCTGCTGGCTCGTAACCTTGAACTTTCCCATAAGTAACTCTTAGAGTACCATTAGCATCAGGGAAAATTCTCGCTTTTGGATTCATTTCAAGCAATGCTTTCATATACGTTCTTTGCAAAGCAATATTTTGAAGATCTAATTCTTCGAACTTTGGAGCTACTTCAGCAAAATATTTATCTGCTACTTCTTTTACAAGTGCAACAGCAGGATCATTTTTCATTTTTGCCAAAACTGTTTTAGAATCTCCAGTCAGAAGTTCTTTAAGTCCTTCGTAAGATCCCAACTTTGTGTTTGCATATACATTTTTTGATAGCTCTGCTGCATTGATGTTTTGCAATGAAGCAGGTACAAATTGCTTAGGAGATTGGGTTGAATAGATAGCAATTAATTGCTCAAATACTTTTTCGTCTACGGTTTTATTGAAGTTCTTGTAGAAAGCACCCATGCCATCAATCAGATTTTGTTTTCTGTCATTGAAAGATTGTTCACCTTTTCCTTCTAGAATTCTTTCTAATTGATATACTTTAAAAGCTGTTTCTGTAAGACCAATGTTGCGCAAAAATACTTCTGTAAAGTAATCTCTGCTCAAAGCATAAGGAGCGATCTCTGCGTAGGTTTTGTCGAAGTCAGATAAGATACTTCCGTATTCTGCCTGTTTTTTAGCTTTCTTAACTTTCTGTAAAAAGTCTTTCTCTTGCGCTTTCTTAATAGCTACAGCATTCGATTTTTTAAGTCCTTTACTTTCTCCAATCCACTTTTTGTAGTAATTGGCGATACTTGCATATTTTGACGCGTACTGAATTTTGATCGCGTGGTCTTTACGCATATAACTGTCAACAACTTTAAGTGCTGCATCACGAACTTCGATTTTTGCAGGATTCAAATCATTCAAAATTTGCTCGATTGCAACTGCTGGAAGATATTCCTGAGTACGTCCAGGATAACCTACAACCATTGTGAAATCATCTTTTTTGAAACCATCAATAGCGATTGGTAAAAAGTGCTTTGGTGTGTAAGGAACGTTGTCTTTTGAATATTTTGCTGGACGATTATTTTTGTCTGCATAAACTCTAAACAAAGAAAAATCGCCTGTATGTCGTGGCCAAACCCAGTTGTCAGTGTCAGATCCAAATTTACCTATCGAGGTTGGTGGCGCACCAACAAGACGAACGTCATCAAAAGTTTCTGTTACAAATAGGAGGTATTGATTTCCGTCGAAGAAATTTTTGATCTTCGCAGTTTGCCATTTTTCTTTTGGAAAATCTCTTGAGAGAATAGAAATATTATTTTCAACTTTTTTCTGCTTTTCAGCTTCAGAAGTAATATTTTCTGTTCCTGCAAGTACTTGCGTAGTTACATCTTCAATTTTGATTACAAATGTTACATCAACTCCAGGGTTAGGAAGTTCTTCTTCAAGGCTCATTGCCCAAAAACCTTCTGTAAGATAATCGTGCTCAACAGATGAGTGCGACTGAATTTGTGAGTAACCACAGTGGTGATTGGTCAGCAATAAGCCTTTCGGCGAAATCATTTCGGCAGTACATCCACCGTTAAAGTGAGGAACTGCATCTTTAATTCCAGGTTTGTTAGCGTCATAAATATCAGAAGCAGATATTTTCATACCCAAACTCTTCATTTCGGCTTCATTCATACCTTTTAGCAGAGACGGAACCCACATTCCGCCTTGCTGTGCTTGTGTCGATACGACAAATAATAAAAGGAATATCCTTAAAAACTTCATAGTGAATGGTTTAATAATTGATAATTAATTTATTTTAAAACGCATAATATTTCGGTTATGCAATTCAAATCCTGCCGCAAGATACAATTTTTGTGCAGTTGAATTGTGCTGTTCGATCTCCAAATACAGCAACTTTAGGTTTATTTTGTGAGCTTGATCCTGAACAAATGCTACAGATTTCTTGCCTAAACCTTTGCCGCGAGCATTCTCATTCAGATATAATTCGTCCAGAAATGCGATGCTTCCGCCATATTCGAAACTGAACATAAAGACGATCATTACATATCCAACAATTTCGTCATCTTCATAAATTAGCCAAGCACGACCTAAATCAGGTTTATTTATAAAAAGCTCAAAGTTCTTTTTCGAAAGTTCGGCATCAATAGGATAACCATCGATTGCATAAAAATCTGCCATCAGGCTTACAATCGTTGGAATATCGTTTGAATCTATTGCTTTAAAAACGGTCATTTTGATAAGTATTTAGAAATTGTTTCTGTCGCTCCTTTACTTTGCTGAACATATTGTGAGGCTTTATTTCCTAGCGTTTTTTGAAGTTCTAGATTATTTAGAAGTTCATTCAGGATTTTGTGTAATTCGGTAGCATCCTTAACTGATATGGCTGCATTAAGTTTAATTATTTCTATTGCTTCCGCAAAATGGCTAAAGTTTGGACCAATAACGATGGGAATTCCAAAAGTTGCTGGTTCTAATATGTTGTGAATGCCCGGATTACCAAAACCCCCACCTACATAAGCGATATTGGCATAGCTGTAAATTTTCGTCAGAAGTCCAACCATATCTACAATTAGAACTTTATAGTTCGAAAGATCCGCAGTTCCCATTTTTGAATATAATATCGTTGGAACCTTAATTCTTTCGGCGAAAGCCAAAATCTGATCTTCTTTTATATTGTGCGGTGCGATTATAAATTTGGCGAAAGCCGGAGCATTGTTTATATAATCTAGAAGATTCTCCTCGTCTTTTGGCCAGGAACTTCCCACAACAATCAATTGGCTATCTCCTTTGAAATTCGAAACAAAATCTAAATGATTATCTCTTTCCATAATTCCTGCAACTCTGTCAAAACGAGTATCGCCAGAAACCGTGACATTTGTGTAATCTAAAGTTTCCAAAAGCTTTTTTGATTTGTCATTCTGAACAAAAAAGTGCTCAAATGTTTTTAAAGCTTCTCTATAAAATCCTCCATACCATTTAAAAAATACCTGATTCTCACGAAAAATTCCCGAAATAAGATAAGTGGTAAATTTCCTTTTTCGAAGTTCTTTCAGGTAATTTGGCCAATATTCATATTTTATAATAAAAACGATTTCAGGATGAACGAGATCCATAAATTGCTTTGCATTTCCAGCAGTATCTAGTGGCAAGTAAACCGTCACATCTGCGATCGAATTATTTTTTCGAACTTCATATCCCGAAGGCGAGAAGAAGGTAAGGACAATTTTATGGTTTGGATATTTCTGTTTGACCATTTCCATCACCGGCAAACCTTGCTCATATTCACCCAAAGACGCAGCGTGAAACCAAATAGTTTGGTCAATTTCCGAAATTGAATCCTTCAAAACCTTAAAAACATCCTTTCGTCCATTCACAAAAAGCGCCATTTTCGGATTAAAAAAAGACAGAAGCTGCACAATTCCTGCAGATAAGTGAATAAGAAGATTATAGAGAAAAAACATAAGAGGAGGATTGTAGGGCTAAAATACGTCAGTTTTCAGAATTTCTATTGCTGTCAGTCAATTAAATCGTAATTTTGCACTGTTTCTTTTTTATCAATATTACTTAGAGCGACGCAATTATCTTGACTATGGAAAAAATTCAGATGGTAGACCTTAAAGGTCAGTACAATAAAATTAAAGATGCAGTAAACACTTCAATCCAAGAAGTTTTAGATTCCAATACTTATATAAATGGCCCGCAAGTTCAGAGTTTTCAGAAAAATCTCGAAAAATATCTGGATGTAAAACACGTAATTCCGTGTGCAAATGGGACTGATGCTTTGCAAATTGCGATGATGGGTCTTGACCTAAAGCCTGGCGACGAGGTAATCACTGCCGATTTTACTTTTGCGGCAACCGTTGAGGTTATTGCACTTTTGCAACTTATTCCGGTGCTTGTTGATGTAGAAGAAGACACTTTTAATATCTCTGTTGAAGCGATAAAAAAGGCAATTACTCCAAAAACGAAGGCAATTGTTCCTGTTCACCTTTTTGGTCAATCGGCAAATATGGAAGCGATTATGCAACTGGCAAAAGAGCATAATATATATGTAATAGAAGATAATGCGCAGGCAATTGGCGGTAATTATACTTTTGAAAACGGTACAAAAATCAAAACTGGCGCTATCGGTCACGTGGCTTCAACGTCATTTTTCCCGTCAAAAAATCTTGGTTGCTACGGTGATGGAGGTGCGATTTTCACGAATGATGATGCTTTGGCACACAAACTTCGCGGAATTGTAAACCACGGAATGTACGAGCGTTACCACCACGATGTTGTAGGTGTAAACTCACGTTTGGACAGTGTTCAAGCAGCAGTTTTAAATGTCAAATTGCCGCTTTTGGATCAATATTGCAATGCTCGACAAACGGCTGCCTCAAAATACAGTCAAGCACTTGCAAACCATAAAAACATCATTACTCCTGTAATAAAAGGCGATAAAGACAGTCACGTTTTCCACCAATTTACACTCAGGATTATCGATGCAGATCGCAACGCTTTGATGCAACATTTGTTGTCAAAAGAAATTCCTTGCGCGATTTATTACCCAATTCCATTGCATTCTCAAAAGGCATATTGCAGTCCAAATTACAACGAATCCGACTTCCCAGTTACCAATCAATTGGTCAAAGAAGTGATTTCATTGCCTATGCACACCGAATTGTCAGACGATCAAATAAGCTATATTTGCGAGAGCATTTTAGAATTTTTCAAATAATTTTTAGGAGCTTTATCCTGCTGTCCACTGTATCTTTTTCTTTTTTCTAAGAAAAAAAGAAAAAGGATGCCGTTTCCATCAGGGCTAGGGCTTGCATCTTTCAATTCAACCAAATATGAAAATAGTTGTTACAGGAGGTTTAGGATTCATCGGATCACATACTGTTGTCGAACTTCAAAATGAAGGTTTCGAAGTCGTAATAATAGACAATCTTTCCAATTCGTCCCGAGAAGTTTTAGAAGGTATTGAAGCAATCACTTCGATCACTCCAATCTTTGAAGAGATGGATTTGAGAGAAAAACAAAGCGTTCAACAATTCTTTATGAAGCATTCAGATGTTTCGGCGGTTATTCATTTTGCAGCTTCAAAAGCAGTAGGAGAGAGCGTTGAAGATCCTTTGCTTTACTATGAAAACAACATCAATACGCTAATTTACGTTTTGCAGGAACTGCAGAAAAAACCAGAAGCACATTTCATTTTTAGTTCTTCTTGTACGGTTTACGGTCAAGCCGAAAAAATGCCAATTACAGAAAATGCTTCTATTCAAACTGCAATGTCTCCTTACGGAAACACCAAGCAAATTGGTGAAGAAATAATTACCGATGTTGCGAGAGTTTCAAATATCAATGCAATTTTACTTCGATATTTTAATCCAATCGGAGCACATCCTACAGCTCATATTGGCGAATTGCCAATTGGAGTTCCGCAAAATTTAGTTCCGTTTATCACTCAAACTGGAATTGGAATGCGCCAAGAACTTTCTGTTTATGGAGATGATTATCCAACTTCAGATGGGACTTGTGTTCGTGATTATATTCACGTTGTTGATCTTGCCAAAGCGCACGTTGCCGCAATGAAGAGATTATTGCAAAATAAAAATAAAGAAAAAGTAGAAACTTTTAATGTTGGTACCGGAACAGGAAGTACAGTTCTTGAAGTGATCAACACATTCGAAAAGGTTAGCGGTAAAAAATTACCATACAAAATCGTGGATAGAAGAGAAGGTGATATCACTTCGGCTTATGCCAATACAAACAAAGCAAATGACGAGTTGGGTTGGAAAGCACAGTCAACACTAGAAGATGGTTTGGCGAGTGCTTGGAAATGGGAACAGAAGATTCGTTCTTAAATTCTTTCTTTTTTAATATAATAAACGCCTGTTATTTGTGATAACCGGCGTTTTTGCTTTTATAGAAACTAGAAGATTATGCAGTTGCAGATGCCGTGCTAACTTCCTTATTAATTTTCTTTACAAGACCTTGAAGAACATTTCCAGGGCCAACTTCGATAAATAGATCTGCTCCATCAGCAATCATTTGTTGTACAGATTGAGTCCATCTTACAGGCGCTGTCAATTGAGTGATCAGATTCTTCTGAATCTCAGCAGCATCAGTTACCGCATTCGCTGTTACGTTTTGGTAAACGGGACAAGATCCCTGCGAAAAAGTAGTAGCTTCAATCGCTGCAGCAAGTTCCTCACGTGCAGGTTCCATCATAGGAGAGTGGAAACCACCACCAACGGGAAGAAGAAGTGCACGTTTTGCCCCGGCAGCTTTCATCGCTTCACAGGCTTTTTCTACCGCAGTTGTTTCTCCCGAAATCACTAATTGTCCAGGACAGTTGTAATTTGCCGCAACCACAACACCATCGATAGAAGCGCAAACCTCCTCAACGATTTTATCATCAAGACCCAAAACCGCAGCCATAGTAGATGGTTTTGCTTCACAAGCTTTTTGCATTGCAAGGGCACGTTTTGAAACAAGTCTAAGTCCATCTTCAAAAGATAAACTTCCATTTGCAACTAATGCCGAGAATTCTCCCAAAGAGTGTCCTGCAACCATATCTGGAGCAAAGTCACTACCAAGAGTTTTTGCAAGAATTACCGAATGTAAGAAAATTGCTGGTTGTGTAACTTTTGTTTCTTTCAATTGCTCTGCTGTTCCTTCAAACATAATATCGGTAATTCTAAAACCTAGAATTTCGTTTGCCTTTTCAAAAAGTTCTTTCGCCAATGGAGAATTGTCATATAAGTCTTTTCCCATTCCTGTAAATTGTGCTCCCTGTCCGGGAAAAACGTATGCTTTCATCTATATTTTATTTTGTTGTCGAATCTTTATCTTGAATGTGTCGTAATGGCAATTTACAAAAATAGGGATTTTTGTTTTGGAATGTGATTTTGTTGATTGGAAAAGGATAAATTTGAAAGGGGGAGAATGCGGAATTTTTATTTATAAAATTAACTGTTCAATTTATTTCATAATAAGTTAAGCGAGACTTGCATAAGTAGTTATCATTGGAAGGAATTGGATACAAAATTTCAACAATCATTAGCATCGATAGCGCAGATTTGCAATCCCTGCCCGCAAATAAATTTAAGGGAATTGTGTTATTTGTTTTGAGTAAAGTTAAGTCGCGTTGATAGCGCGGATTTGTAATCAGTGCCCGCAAACTGAGTTAAATTTTAATGGAAGTTGTGATAAATT
Source organism: Flavobacteriales bacterium (assembly GCA_038242935.1). Taxonomy (GTDB): domain Bacteria; phylum Bacteroidota; class Bacteroidia; order Flavobacteriales; family Flavobacteriaceae; genus Flavobacterium. The sequence goes on along the minus strand of JBBSRP010000058.1, from coordinate 6,266 downwards.
CTATTTTTAGAAACTCACTATAAAAAAATGTATTTTATTAAAAAAACATTTATCATCATTAAATTTAAGATTAAAAAATGTCAACAAAGTATAAAGCTACAACTACCGAAGACGCTTACTTTATCACAATAACTGTTGTTGATTGGATTGATGTGTTTACACGCTTAAGTCAGAAAAAAGTAATTATTGCTGCTTTAAGATATTGTCAACAAAATAAAGGACTGGAAATTTACGCTTACGTAATTATGAGTAGTCATATTCACCTATTGTGTAAAGGGACGGATGGATTTATCCTTTCAGATATTATAAGAGATTTTAAGAAATTTACTTCAAAAAAGATAATTCAAACAATTAGAGATGAACCTGAAAGTAGAAGAGAATGGTTATTAGATTCATTTACAAAAGCTTGTTTGCATTAAAGCGAAATCAAGATTACAAAGTATGGCAAGATGGTTATCACGCCGAACATATTTATAGTAATTCGTTCATTAAACAGAAGATAAATTACATCCATAATAATCCCGTGGAAGAGAAAATAGTAAGTCTTCCTGAACACTATTACTTCAGTTCTGCTAGAAATTATGCTGAAATGGAAAATGATTTGGATGTTGTTTTGTTGTACCTATTTTAATTTTGTTGTAAAACTCGATATCGGCTGGACTCGATTTGTGGGCACGGATTGCAAATCCGCGCCATCGGGAAGTCGACGATTTACATTGCTGTAATAGTTACAACTAGGTGCGTTGCTATGGTTTGTGGGCACGGATTACAAATCCGCGCTATCGAGTGTTAAGTTGTTAGTCACAGAAACGAAATTTCTAGAGAGCCATCGGAACTTCTATAAGCAAAAACTTCGCTTGACTTTTCGCTTGAATAGATATATCATCAGTTTCATAAATTCCGATTGCATCTTTGGTTTCTAAAAGGACATCTTCCACCAGAACATTCCCAAAAATAGACATTAGAAAAACGCCATTACCAGGTTTTCTGATTTTGTAATCTGTCTGGATTCCACTTTCAAAATCACCTATAAACATCCAAGCATCTTGGTGAATCCAAACCGCTTCATCGTCTGGATTAGGAGATAAAATCTGTTGAAGTTTGTTGATACTTCCAGATGGATCTATACTTATCTGATCATAGCGAGGTGTAACATTTTGAGTATGCGGGAAAATCCAAATCTGAAATAATTTCACTTGCTGATTATTGCTTTCATTGACTTCGCTATGCACAACTCCGGTTCCGGCGCTCATCACCTGAATGTCGTTGGTCTCGATAACTTTTGAATTTCCCATATCGTCTTGATGACGTAGTGCTCCTTCAAATGGAATGGTGATAATCTCCATATTATTATGAGGATGCATTCCGAATCCCTTGCCACCGTCTATGACGTCATCGTTAAGAACCCGCAAAACTCCGAAATTCATTCGGTTTGGGTCATGGTAACCTGCAAAACTAAAAGTATGATGCGTTTCCAGCCATTCGTACTTTGCATAACCTCGACCATCAGCTTTGTAAAGTATCTGTTTCATTTTTTTTATAAGTATCTTCAGCTAGTCAATATTTTCTAAAATATGAAGTTTTAAACTGGCTAAGATCATTTTATTTCTTTAATCTTTCACCTGCTTTTTTCAAATCAAAATCTGTCGCGTAAAACTTGCCGTCACGAATAGTTCCAGTTACAACTGCGGTTCTGATTGCATTGCAAAAACCATCTTTTGCGTGCGCATCTCCAAAGCTTTCGATGGATTTTTCGCCTTCTACAAAATAAGATTTGCCTTCGTATCGAATTGCAAGATCGCAACCGTGACCTTCAAGTCCAAGTTGACATTGACCGCAAGAGGCTTCTACAGTTTGTTTTTTTAGTTCTACTTTTTCTTGTGCGAAGCTAAATGAAGCTGTTAGTAATAATAGGAAGATATATAGATTTTTCATTTGTAAGTTGTTTTAAAGTTTTGTAGAACTTTTTTATTTGATGCTAAATTTTTTTTTCTATGCTAATTTACTTTATTTCTAAGATAAATTGGTTTCCGAATGACGTAATAAGTCAAAAAAAAGAGGAAACTGAATTTCCTCTTTTTGATATTTATATTTTATGCCGTGTTTAATGGCAAGTAATTTCAATGTTATTTTTATCTGCGTGAAGGATGGGAGCGGCATCCTTTCTTGGCATAGAATGCCGAGAAAGATACAGCGGACAGCCTGACAGCGCTGGAGCTTGCGGAGGCGGTGGCACGCCCAAAAGAAAAATATTATTTCTCTGTCAATGCCAATTTGATTCGGCGGAAAGCTTCTATCAATTGTTCTTCGCTTGTGGCATAAGAAAGTCGCAGGCAGTCTGGGTTTCCAAATGCTTCTCCTGTTACGGTTGCCACATTAGCTTCGGCCAAAAGGTACATTGCGAGATCGCTTGCGTCCTTAATATGAGTGCCATTCAGCGTTTTGTCAAAGTAGTAGGAAACATCTGGGAAGACGTAAAATGCACCTTCGGGAATATTGATTTTAAGGCCTGGAATATCCTGAACCAATCCAACAACGAGGTCGCGTCTTTTATGAAAAGCTTCGACCATATAATTCAGCACTTTTGGATCTGCTTCTACAGCCGCAATTGTTGCACGCTGCGCGATAGAATTTGCGCCACTTGTCACTTGACCTTGCATTTTAGTACAAGCTTTTGCGATAAATTCTGGTGCTCCAATATATCCAATTCTCCATCCTGTCATTGCGAATGCTTTGGCAACGCCGTTAACAGTAATGGTTTTTTCGAACATTCCTGGAATTGATGCAATGCTGCAAAAAGTTCCCGAAAAGTTGATATGCTCGTAGATTTCGTCTGAAACGACAAAGATATTTGGATGTTTTTTTAGTACTTCTGCAAGTGCTGTCAATTCTTCACGGCTGAAAACAGAACCACTAGGATTGCAAGGCGAGCTGTACCAAATCATCTTAGTTTTTGGCGTAATTGCTGCCGCTAATTGTGCTGGTGTAATTTTGAAATCACTCTCTACTGATGTTGGAACTTCGACTGGAATTCCACCGGCCATTTTGACGATTTCGAAATACGAAACCCAGTATGGCGCTGGAAGAATTACTTCGTCTCCATCATTAATCATTACTTGTGCAATATTGTAAAGTGCCTGTTTTGCACCTGTCGAAACGACAATATTTGCAGGTTTATAATCAAGATTATTATCTCTTTTGAATTTTGTGCAGATCGCTTGCTTCAAATCCATATATCCATCTACAGGAGAGTAGGTGCTATAATTTTCATCGATTGCTTTTTTTGCCGCATCTTTTATAAAATCTGGCGTGTTAAAATCAGGTTCGCCCAAACTAAGGCTAATAATATCTCGTCCTTGTGCCTTCAGATCGCGCGCAAGTGCGGCCATCGCAAGTGTTTGAGATGTTGATAGTTTATTTATTCTGTCTGATAATAGATTGTTCATTGGGCAATATTTAGATGGTGGTTTTAAATTTAATAATAGGTTGGGGATAAAATTAAGCTGTGATTACAGGCTTCATTCCCAAATGTTTTAAGTGTCGAAAGTGTGCTGCAATTGCTTCTCTCGTCGTTTTGAATTCGTGGTATGGCAAATTACATTCGGCAGCAGTTTGCTTTACGATTTCTGCGATTTTTCCGTAGTGCACGTGGCTGATATTTGGAAAAATATGGTGCTCAATTTGGTGGTTAAGACCTCCTGTAAACCAGTTTACGATAACATTTTTTGGCGCAAAGTTAGCGGTTGTGTACAGTTGGTGAATAGCCCAAGTGTTTTCGAGTTCGCCATCTTCGTTAGGAACAGGGTTGTCAGTTTCTTCGACAACGTGTGCCAATTGAAAGACAACACTCAAGATTAGTCCCGCGGTGTAGTGCATAATAAAAAATCCTAATAGAACTTTCCACCAAGTGATTCCGATAACCATTGGAAGGACGATCCAAATACACACATAAATAATTTTTGTGATAATCAAAGTTGTCCATAATATCTTTGGACTTTTTGCTTCGCCATAAGATAATTTTCGTTTTAGGTAACTGCGCATTTGTCTAAAATCAGTGGTAATCGCCCAGTTAAAAGTTAGCAACCCGTACAAGAACACAGAGTAATAGTGTTGGAAACGGTGAATTTTAAGCCATTCAGCTTCGTGAGTAAAACGAATAATTCTTCCGGCGTCAAGATCTTCGTCGTGTCCTTGTATATTGGTATATGTATGGTGCAAAACATTGTGCTGCACTTGCCAGTTGTGTACATTTCCTGCGAGAACATAAATGCTTCCACCCATAAATTTATTGATCCAAGATTTGGTCGAATAAGCTCCGTGATTACCGTCGTGCATCACGTTCATCCCTATTCCTGCCATCCCAACTCCCATTACAATACTTAGTAAAAGATGAATCCAAATAGAAGGTTCAAAAAATAATATTAAAAAGTAAGGCGTAAGAAAGAGCGTAAAAAGAATAACAGTTTTCAGGTAAATCTTCCAATTTCCTGTTTTTTTGATGTTATTGTCTTTAAAATATGAGTTTACGCGTGAATTTAAGGTTCTGAAAAACTTAAGTTTGTCTTGCTTGGCAAAGGTTGGTATGGTAGTTTTCATATATTTTTTGGTAATAAAAATCTGTTCCAAAGTTAAAGATATATCAGTTTAGAAACGAGAAATTGCTCTAGAAATTTCATTGATTAGTGAAAATAATTTAGGAAATGGATTATAGTGCGTAATTATTCAAGGTGTTTAGAGTTAACAGTTTAAGTTTAGGAGCAGTCAGCTTTTAGCTATCAGCTGTTAGCTTCGTGACTTCTTCGAAAAAGGAAAATTGCACTCTGCAGAAAAATTTAAAAAACATCTCGACTTCATATAATTATGATCTAATGCATAAGTAGGTAAAGAGATAATGATTTTTTTTGCATTAGTTTTCTAAAAATTCAACTAACACTTGCTAGTTGATTGTAGTACATATATCGTTCCAAAGATTTTTATCTTTAGCTGAAAGCTATCTTAGCACTTCAAACAAAGACAAAATCTCCCGCTTCATATCTTACATAGACTAGATTTCTCACTATCCCAATTCGTCTTGCTAGCATTCTTTCCGCGAAAGCGTAATCTTTCTACCCCCAAGACCTGCCAACCCAATTTTACTCGCTACCACAAAAGCTGATTGCTAACAGCTAAAAGCTAACAGCTAAATCCTATCTTTGCGCCAAACATTTTTCTTTAATGGACGAAATACTAAAATACTTTCCAGATTTAAGCCCTTTGCAAATTCAGCAATTTGAGCAGCTTGAAGCTTTATATAACGATTGGAACGCAAAAATAAATGTGATTTCTCGAAAAGATATTGATCAGCTATACCATAAACATATTTTGCATTCACTTGCAATTGCGAAGATTCAGAAGTTTGTTGCGGGAACTTATGTGCTTGATGTGGGTACTGGTGGAGGATTCCCTGGTATTCCATTGGCGATATTATTTCCCGAAACGAGATTTTATCTGATAGATATCATCCTGAAAAAAATCACCGTTGTAAAAGCGGTTGCCGAAGCATTGGATCTTAAAAACGTAAAAGCCGAACAGATTCGTGCCGAAAACGTAAAAGGAGATTTCGATTTTATTGTGAGCCGCGCGGTAACAAATATGCCTGATTTTGTGAGTTGGGTCAAAGACAAAATTAAGAAACAGAACAAACACGACTTGAAAAACGGAATTCTGTATCTAAAAGGAGGAGATCTTACAGAAGAATTACAAGATTTCCCCAAAGCGACCGAATATAATATTTCGGATTTGTTTGAAGGAGAATTTTTCGAAACTAAGAAAGTTGTGCACGTGCCGTTGAAATTTAAGGCGTAAATTAGTGGTTGGAAAATTATAATCTAAATTAAATGGAAACTTCAAAATTTGACATATCAGATTATTTAGATAGCAATGAAATGATTGCTGAATATTTGAATGCTATATTAGAGGAAGGGGATGATTCTGATATAATTACCGCAATTGGTCACGTTGCAAAGGCGATGGCAAACATTGCTGATGATAATTGAATTAGTTGAATTAGGTTATATTTAATTCGTATTTCTGAGATCGTATCTTATAAATCCCCAATCCCCAATCCCAATAAAAAAAAGTCGAATCCCAAAGGAATTCGACTTTTTTAGTATCTATAAACTCGGGCAAAATTAGTCCAAGAAAGAATATCTATAATCTGTAGCTGGTACAAAAGTTTCTTTGATAGTACGTGGAGAAACCCAACGCAAAAGATTCAAAATAGAACC
>JBBSRP010000057.1:0-14139 GCA_038242935.1 Flavobacteriales bacterium | reverse complement strand
CATAAGAATCACCTGCATCTTCACCCGTCATATAAGCACGAACAAAGAAGTTGTCATTTTTTATCTCAAACTTCATTTGATTCATAAAAAAGTTTTTCAGGTAGTAACGGTTTGCGCCTTGATATATAGTACTTCCCAATCCTAATTTATACTGAGCTATTAACTCAAGATTGCTATCAGTAATTGGCTTAAAGTGTAATGAGAAATCAGCTTTCACACTTTCGATATTGTTGTCACTCAGATCTTGTTCTCTGTAGCCAGTGCGACTTACTTGACCAACATTTGGGATAAATGTCGTTACCTCATCACCGTAAGTGTTTAACCCATCATAGTTCTGATTCGTTTCTCTAGTGCTTCCACCGGGAGTGACAGACCTTGAATCATTAGCGATCCATTCGGTAGCTTTTAGTAAAGTAAAGTTTCCTTTTGCAGCCCATTTATCTGTAAATGCAGTTGCAGCTCTAAATCCAAAATCATAATAATCATTTGTACCTGCAGCATCTTGAGTAGTCTGGCCGTATTTAAAGTATGTACTTATTCCTTGATGAGTAAATGGACTCTTACTATTCATAAATAAAATTCCATTAAAAGCGTTAGCCCCATAAAGAGCAGAAGACGCACCCGGAAGAAGTTCAACACTTGCAACATCAAGTTCAGAAAGTCCGATAAGGTTTCCTAAGATAAAGTTTAGGGCAGGAGATGAATTGTCCATTCCGTCTACTAGCTGCATAAAACGAGTATTCCCCACAGAAGCAAAACCTCTTGTATTTACTGTTTTAAAAGAAAGGCTACTTGTGTTAAAATGTACTTCTTTCAAGTTTTCTAAACCATCATAAAAAGTTGCTGCCGTAGTTTCCTTAATATCTTCGATCCCCATTCTTTCGATGGTTACCGGAGATTCAATAATACGTTCGGGAGTTCGTGAAGCAGATACTACAATTTCATTTAGTTTAGTCGATTCTTCGAAAAGAGTAACTGAAAGAGGATTGCGATTAGATACTGTAATTGTTTGTGTCGTGTATCCAATACTAGAAATTTCAATTTGGAGAGGTAATTGTTTGGGCGTAGACAAAATAAATTTACCGTCATCGTCAGAAACCGTTCCCATAGCTTCTCCTAAAATTGTGACATTTACCCCCGGAACGGGCGTTTTGGTACCATCTAAGACGGTACCTGTAATTGTATTTTGCGCAAATGCAGTACCGCAAAGAAACAATGACAACATAAATAAATACATTTTCATTTGGTTTGATTTTATGGGTTAGTTAATACCAAAGTACAAATAATTTTATGATTTGTGAATATTTCTATAAAATTATTAATTTAACATTTTTAATCCGACTTTAACAACATCATCAAATGTATAAATACATAAATTTTTACAATTTGCAATCATATCTTTAATTGAAAAGCATTCCAATTAAGTCGTCGAAAATGGTTGTAAAAAAATTTTAAGATTTTAGAGGCATCTATTTTAACAAATTTCGAGGATCTTCGGTCCGTACCAATTTAATGAACTTGGACACTACAAAAATTAATATCAACTTTATATGAATCAAAAATCAAATACTATGAAAACAAAAATCATGTACCTATTCGCGATAATTACTATAATGGTAAGTTGCAACAGCGCAAAGGGAACAAAATCTGACAAGACAAGTAAAAAAACAGAGATGCATAATACAATTACGGATAAATACTGGAAATTAGTCACGCTTGAAGGACAACCGGTAACTATGGTAGACGGACAGGAGAAAGAAGTATCGTTCACATTGAATTCTCACAATAATACAATTACTGGATTTGCAGGTTGTAACAACTTTAATGGAACTTATAAACTTGAAGACGGAAACAGAATCAGAATTGGAACGCTAGCTACGACAATGAAAGCTTGTGATGGTGTTACAAACGAGCATAGCTTACTTCAAGTATTTGATCAAGCAGACAACTACACAAACGTAAATGACGAATTGAGTTTAAACGTTGGAAGAAGAGCACCACTAGCAGTTTTTAAAGCTGTTTATATGAACTAAGAATTCCACTTGATCAGAGATTGATAAAACGAAAAAAGGGTCTAAATGAAAATTTAGACCCTTTTTATATATAATGCTTTTTGTATCTATTCTACAGTAACTGATTTTGCCAAGTTTCTCGGCTGATCTACGTTACATTCTCTCATGACCGCAATGTGATATGAAAGCAATTGCAATGGAATCGTTGTAAGTAACGGCGAAAGCGCATCTGCAGTATCAGGAACTTCTAGAACATAGTCTGCTAGTTCACGTACTTGTGTATCGCCTTTTGTTACAATTGCGATAACTTGTGCTTTACGTGCTTTAATCTCTTGAATATTACTTACTACTTTATCGTAATGACCTTGCTTTGGCGCAATCACAACAACTGGCATGTGCTCATCAATAAGTGCGATAGGTCCGTGCTTCATTTCTGCTGCAGGATAACCTTCCGCATGTATGTATGAGATCTCTTTTAGTTTTAAAGCTCCTTCTAATGCCACCGGGAAATTATATCCACGACCTAAGTAAAGACAATTTGTAGCATCTTTCATAGCTGCAGCAATAACTTTTGCTTGTTCATTAACTTTAAGACATTCTTCAACTTTTGAAGGAATAGTTGACAATTCCTGCAAGTAAAGATGCAATTCAGATTTACTCAAAGTACCTTTTGCCTGAGCAAGTCTCAAAGCAATCATCGTAAGAACAGTAATTTGAGTAGTAAATGCTTTTGTAGAAGCAACTCCAATTTCTGGACCTGCATGCGTATAAGCACCTGCATCTGTTTCACGAGATATTGATGAACCTACAACGTTACAAACTCCAAATACGAAAGCGTCTCTTGACTTTGCTAACTTGATAGCAGCAAGAGTATCCGCAGTTTCACCTGATTGCGAAATTGCAATTACGATATCTCCTTTATTTATAACTGGATTTCGATATCTAAATTCAGACGCATATTCTACTTCTACAGGAATTCTTACAAATTCTTCGAAGATATATTCCGCAACAAGGCCAGCATGCCAGGAAGTACCACAAGCGATAATGATAATACGTTGTGCTTGAAGGAATTTTCCCAAATTATCTTCAATACCAGCCATTCTAATAATACCTTGATCTGCAAGCAAACGACCTCTGTAGGTATCTTTTATTACGCTTGGTTGTTCATAGATTTCTTTAAGCATAAAGTGATCATAGCCACTTTTTTCTATCTGCTCAAGATTTAGTTGAAGCTCTTGAATATAAGGATCAACATAAGTATCATCTTTAATCTTGCGAATTTTCAATGGCTTGTGAAGTCTCACAATTGCCATTTCTTCATCTTCAAGATAGATTGCATTTGATGTATACTCAATAAAAGGAGTTGCATCAGAAGCAATAAAGAATTCATTTTCACCAATACCAATCGCAAGTGGGCTACCCAAACGAGCAACCACAAGTTCATCAGGCTTACGCACATCAAAAACAGTAATTGCATACGCTCCTACAACTTGATTAAGCGCTACTTGAACTGCCTTTCCTAATTTTAGATTATCTGTTTTTTGAACATCTTCTATAAGGTTAACTAAAACTTCTGTATCTGTGTCTGAAACAAATTTGTAACCTCTTTTGATTAATTCAATTTTTAATGGCTCATAATTTTCAATAATTCCATTATGAATAATAGATAAATTTCCAGAATTTGAAACATGAGGGTGAGAGTTTACATCATTAGGAACACCATGAGTAGCCCATCTAGTATGACCCATTCCAATAGTACCTGAAAGATTTGACTCCTCCACACATTTTGCTTCTAGATCTGCTACTTTGCCTTGTGTTTTGCAAACTACCATTCCATCTTCATTGTAAACCATTATACCGGCACTATCGTACCCACGGTATTCTAATCTTTGTAATCCTTTTATAATAATTGGATATGCTTCTCGGTGACCGATATAACCCACAATTCCACACATACGCTTCTAATTTGGTTTTGTATAATAAATTTCTAACTTCACTTTTTTATCCTCAGCCACATTTGCTGTATTACCAAAAAGCACTGTGCCTAATGGGTTTAAAACACTTGCCGCAGGAACTTCTTTTATAAGAGGCGAAATAGCCGTCTTTAATTTTGAACTCACAACAATATCAATTCCTTCAGTAACTACAAGTCCCAAAGGAACATTTGTAGAGTCTGAAGTAGATTTTATTAAATTTCTGATATGATTGGTGATTCTCACTTTGTAGTAAACTCCTCGCCCACCTGCTGCAGATTCTTTAGTAATTATACCTCCGTGAACTTTTCGCTTAAATTTTGACGGAGTGTTATCAATTTCAGAATAATAATCCACAAGTGGCCGTTTGTTTTTTAGGTCGTAAAGATATACTCTATTTGGTTCAGGGCTATTTGCCATAGTTGCTTTGTCTATATAAAATGTTAGACTAGCGTCATTGATCAGCCATCCTTTCGTACGGATATCTGCCAACTCATCAGCAAGACCATCATTATCAGAATCTGGACCAAATAGATGTATTATCGCCATTGATCCTTCTCCACCATTAAGATACAGTCTATCATCTCCACTTGTTTTATTTACATTTACTGTTGTATTTGCAATATAATTAGCATTGAACTCATTTGTGTAAACATTAGCTATGTTTCCACTGAGTTTAAGTACGAAAGTTTTTTCAACTCTTTCTACCACACCATTTTCACCTACTGTACCATCTTGCATATAGGTGATAGTTACATCTCCTTTGGACATATTTAATAATGCCATACTTCCATCATTACCCGCACTTGCCGCAGGACTAGCTTTGAAATATAGACCCCTAAAATACTCATTAAACACATTGTCATTTAATAGTTTTCCTGCTGCCTGTGGCCCAAAAATTTTACTTTGAAAAAAGGCTTTGTTAAGGTTCAACTGCATCGCAGGCGCAGATCTTGTATCTACAACTTGAACACCGTCCACCTCTTTGTAAGTTAATATTTCAGCAGGACTAAAAACAAATTCATCGTTTTGAGCATTGGCAACATCATCGTTCAAACGAATCGGGTTTTTTGCAGCATCAAATTCAGCAGCTTGATTAGAGTAGTATTTTTGACCCTCTTGAAATCCTGTCGACGGATCTAAGTCTTTCATGTAAAAAGTTGACTCAAACACCTCGAGTTTAATCTTTGAAGTACCTTGAATTGAATCAAGTTCGTAGATACTATTTTCAGTTGTAGCGTCTGTTGATTTCTTAGTATTAAAGTATGGCACAGAAAGTTCAACTTTCACAACCTCTGGATTACTTCCTATGCTAATATTCTGCGCAGGCAAAGCAATCTGAGTAACAATACTGGCAGTTGTCTTTCCAAAAACAGGACTATTGTAAATTCCCAATTTATTTAATGGAAGATTATTTGTGGCTACCGGTCCTATTTTCTGATTATATAGAACAATACTAGCATCGCTATATTTCTCAAAACCGAAATTATCGTCACCGACGATCTCAGAACCAATTTCATTAAAATCTTTGTCACATGAGACAAATAAACTTATAGCACAGGCAAAAACAACAGTTTTAAACAAAGAGTTGAAATTCATAAAACAATAGAATAGTTAATTATAGAACAGTATTTTTGTAAAAATCAGTATACGCTTCTGCGAATCTGTCTTTCGGGGTGAAAGGTAAAAAAGGTTTACCTGACGATTCTATAAATTTCGTTAAATTTGCTGGCACGTTTTCCGAAGCTATAATCACTGCATCTGAGTTATTTACAGATATTTTAATAATATTTTCATAGCTTGGAGTCTCCAGCAGTGCAACATCTTCTTTTGCGATACCATCAAATAATATCTTGTCCATCATTTTCTCATTTAAATTACCTTCAAATGATTGCCCATAAACAGATGTTACAATCTTCGTATCTGCAAAAAGCGCATCATCTTTATAATAATGCTTTAAATACAATGGCAAAACTCCTGCCATCCAACCATGAACATGAATAATATCCGGAACCCAATTTAATTTTTTGACTGTTTCTACTACTCCTTTTGCAAAGAAAATAGCTCTTTCGTCATTATCAGCATACATCACTCCGTCTTCATCAGTAAAGGTAGCTTTACGTTTAAAGTACTCATCGTTGTCAATAAAGTACACCTGAATTCTCTCTTTCGGAATTGAAGCGACCTTAATAATTAAAGGCATATCTAAGTCATTGACTACTAAATTCATCCCAGACAACCTGATAACTTCGTGCAACTGGTGTCTTCTCTCATTAATATTTCCATATCTTGGCATAAAGATTCTAATTTGCCCTCCTTGATCATTGATCATTTTGGGAACGTCATATGACATTAGAGATACTTCATTCTCAGCCAGATAAGGCACTACTTCCGATGATACGTACAATATCCTCTTATCCTCCATTTGCTTTATTTTTATTTATTTGGCGTTAAAAAACACGCAAATTTACGAAAAATTGCGCAGTTATTAACAAAAATCTTAGATTTGCACTCCTCTAAAAAAATATACATGCTGATTTTCAATAAGCAAGCTGAGTTAATTACATACTTAAAGTCGCTAAAAAGTAGCTCAATTGGTTTTGTTCCCACCATGGGCGCATTGCATCAGGGTCACTTGACACTCATGAACAAGGCGATGTCTGAAAATGATATCACTGTAGTGAGTATTTTTGTTAATCCTACCCAGTTTAACAATGCAGAAGATTTAGCAAAATACCCGCGAACGCTAGAAAGAGATGTGGAGAAAATTGCGCATTTAAGCCAGAAAATTGTTGTATATGCACCGGAAGTTTCTGATGTATATGGTAACAACACTATATCTGAACATTTTGATTTTGATGGTATCGAAAATCAAATGGAAGGAAAATTTCGTAAAGGACATTTTGATGGCGTTGGCACAGTCTTAAAACGTTTCTTTGAAATTGTAAAGCCAACAAATGCTTACTTTGGAGAGAAAGATTTTCAACAGTTGGCGATAGTAAAAAAACTTGTTTCCAAATATAATATTCCTGTAAAAATTATAGGTTGCCCTATTCATAGAGAGGAAAATGGACTTGCAATGAGCTCTAGAAACGAACGACTTAGTGAAGAAGACAAACAGCAAGCAGCACTTATAAGTAAGGTTTTATATAAAGCTAGAGACGATTTTGGCAAGAAATCTTTGGAGGAAATAATAGCTGAAGTTTCTAATACCTTTATAAAGAATCCAATATTAATCCTAGAATATTTTGAGATTGCTAATGCAGATACATTACTCACAGCTACAGAAATTGTAGATGGTGAAAAATATCAGGCCTTCATCGCAGTTTTTATCAACAATATACGATTGATCGATACAATTTCTTTAAATTAATTATCTTTACGCCATGCAAATACAACTTGTAAAATCAAAAATTCACCGTGTTACCGTAACAGGTGCAGACTTAAACTACATTGGAAGCATCACAATTGATGAGGCTCTGCTGGAAGCTGCGAATATTATGGAAGGTGAAAAAGTTGCCATTGTTAACATTAACAATGGCGAACGTTTAGAAACTTATGCTATAAAAGGTGCCCGAAACAAAGGTGAGATCACTCTTAATGGCCCTGCAGCGAGGAAGGTGCAGAGAGGCGACATCATTATCATAATTGCGTATGGAATTTTTGAAGCGGAAGAAGCGAAATCTTTTGTGCCTAGCATTGTCTTTCCAAATGAATTGGACAACACTCTTACTTAATATTGAAAGCGCCGCTCAGTAAATGGATTTCGATAATACTACCACTTTTGCTGGGAGTATCTCTTATCATTTACCAATACAATCAATTTACACTTGAACAATTAGGAGAAATGAAGGGCTATTTTAAGTCTGCCAATTATTTCTACGTAAATCTATCCTTAGCTATTGCTTTTCTTGGTTTTCTCTCTCGGGCTTATAGATGGAAATTTGCAATCGAACATTTAGGCTATCACTCAAGGTTTGCTAATAATCTGATGGCGGTATGTATTGCCTATTTTATCAACCTTACCATTCCAAGATCAGGAGAGTTCTCCAGAGCCTTAGTACTTAAAAAGTATGAAGGTGTCCCTTTTGACAAAGCCTTCGGAACAATTGTGGCCGAAAGAATAGTTGATTTTATAATCTTCATGATGTTTGCCACAGCAGCATTTATCTTCCAGTTTAATATTATAAAAGAGTTTCTTATAAGCACACTTCCTCTAGAAAAGCTAATACTTCTGGCAATTGCAGGAGTAATTTTTGTAATTATAGCCGTTCTTATTTGGTTATATTCTAGAATGAGAATTATACTTAAACTAAAGGAGAAGATCGCAGGCTTGCAAGAAGGAATATTAAGCGTATTTCAAATGAAACAAAGATGGCCTTTCATATTCCACAGTATATTTATCTGGTTTACTTATGTCGCAATGTTTTACGTCTCCATTTTTGCGTTACCAGAAACGAGCAATATTGGCATTGGAGCGATCATAACAGCATTTGTATTTGGTAGTTTAGCAATTGGATTTACCAATAGCGGCTTTGGAGCCTTTCCATTACTAATAGCGCAGATCCTATTATTATATAGCATTCCAGAAACTGTTGGTACTGCCTTAGGATGGTTGATTTGGATTTCTCAGACTTTACTCACAGTTCTTTTAGGAGCAATTTCTATAATTGTGCTACCGATTCTAAACAAAAAACAAATTATTTAGTATCTTGCTGTATCAACAAAGATGCAGATTTCCGTCGTACCAACCTCCAAAAGCATCTTTTCATTTTCTAATTATGAAAAAAATGTACTTGTTATTGCTGATTTCATTTTGTTTGGCGGGATATTCTCAAAAAATAACAGACACTATCCGTTCAAAAAAACTAGGTATTGAGAGGGAAATCTACATCAGTTTACCTCCTTCTTATAAACAAGAAACTAAAAAAAAATATCCTCTTCTACTGCTTTTAGATGGAAATTATCTTTTTGATCCTGTCATTGGCACTTTGACTTACGCAAACTATTGGGACGACTTACCAGAAATTATAGTTGTTGGAATTGATCAGCGAGACACGAGATATTCCGATTGTACAACTTCTGCAGAGACAGGTTTACCTGAGGAACAATCATCTAGCTTTTTTGAATATGTTGGTGAAGTAGTAACCGCTGTTGAGAAAAATTACAGAGTGGGATCCTTCAAAATGATTGCAGGACATGGCCTTACAGCTGGGTTTGCAAATTTATATTTATACAAAGATCAACCACTTTTTAATGGCTATATATCAATGAGCGCAGAGCTGCCAACAATGATGGAAGAAAATATTCCAAAACGTCTAGCAGTGCTAAAAAAACCCATTTTTTACTACCATGCTACTGCCGAAGGTGATTTGCCAAACATGAAAGACCGCATCGTACTATTTGATCAAGCGGCTTCAAAAATATCAGATCCAGGATTGCACTATTATTTTGACAACTTCAATGGGAAGTCACACTATTCTATGGTAATGTCAGCGATTCCCAACGCTTTTTATTCATTTTTTGCTGCCTATGCACCTATTACTACTACGGAATACAATGAAAAAATAGCACCTTTATCTTCGGGATACGTAGACTATCTTGTGCAGAAGTATAAAGTGATGGAAAGCACTTTAAATATGGAAGTTACGATTAGGCAAAGTGATTTCCGTGCGATAGAAGCTGCCATAATGAAAAACAAAGCCTACGAGGAGTTTGGTAAACTAGCAGATCTTGCAAAGAAAAACTATCCAAAAAGTATGCTTGCCGATTATCAGAGAGGCATGATGTATGAGAAAATGGGTAACTATAAAAAAGCTTCATCTTCTTATATGAGTGCATCTCAAAAAGATGAAATAGGTGCACTTACCAAGAATATGATGATGGACAAAGTTGAAGAAACGAAAAATTTGAAATAATTATATGTCAAAAGTTAAGACAACATTCTTCTGTCAGAATTGTGGCGCACAGTACGCAAGATGGCAAGGTCAATGTAATTCTTGCAAAGAATGGAATACAATTGCCGAAGAAATTATTCAAAAGCAAGACAAAACAGATTGGAAAGCAAGCCAAGGCACTCAGACAAAAGTCTCAAAATCTTTAAAAATTACGCAAATTGATTCAGTTGACGAAATCCGAATGAATACTGGCGATCAAGAACTCAATCGCGTATTAGGTGGAGGAATTGTACCTGGATCGATGATATTACTTGGTGGCGAACCTGGAATTGGAAAAAGTACTTTACTACTTCAGATATCATTAAAATTACCTTACAAAACACTCTATGTTTCCGGCGAAGAAAGTCAGAAGCAGATAAAAATGAGAGCGGAGAGGATTACTGCTAGTGGCGAAAACTGCTATATTCTATGTGAAACAAAAACTCAAAATATCTTTAAACAAATCCAGGAAATCGAGCCGGATGTCGTGATTATAGATTCAATACAGACATTGCACACCGATTATATTGACGCATCTCCAGGAACAATTTCGCAAATTCGAGAATGTACTGCAGAGCTTATAAAATTCTCAAAGGAATCTGGAGTTCCGGTTCTATTGATTGGCCACATTACAAAAGACGGAAATATCGCTGGACCAAAGATTTTGGAACATATGGTAGATACCGTTTTACAGTTTGAAGGCGATCGAAACCACGTTTATCGAATATTACGTTCGCTAAAAAACAGGTTTGGCTCTACGGCGGAATTAGGAATCTACGAAATGCATGGCAGCGGATTACGTGAAGTGGCAAATCCATCTGAGATATTGCTTTCGCACAATCAAGAAAGTTTATCAGGAACGGCGATTGCCTCTACTTTGGAAGGCATGCGACCATTGATGATCGAGATTCAAGCACTCGTGAGCACGGCAGTTTACGGTACTCCGCAAAGAAGCACAACCGGTTATAATGCAAAGCGTCTGAATATGATTCTGGCTGTATTAGAAAAGCGAGCTGGTTTTAGACTAGGTACAAAAGATGTCTTTCTCAATATCACAGGCGGAATTTCTGTTGATGATCCTGCGATAGATTTGGCAGTTGTAGCGGCAATATTATCATCAAACGAAGATATTCCTATTGACAAAAATTATTGTTTTGCAGGAGAAACAGGACTTTCGGGTGAGATTAGACCCGTAAATAGGGTGGATCAACGAATTCAAGAAGCTGAAAAACTGGGATTTTCGACCATTTTTGTTTCTAAATATAATAAGATAACGCTCAAGAACACCTATATTAAAATAGTTTTAATTGCCACAATTGAAGATTTAGCGACTCAGTTATTTGAATAAATTATTGAATATGACAGTAATGCAAAAAAGATTACTACTTGCCATAAAAATTATTGGAGTGCTCCTATTGCTGCTTGCTGTTTCTTATTTTGTATTTAGAAATATCATTTTGGAGAAAAGCATTGTCAAAATTCAAGACAAATTCAAGACAGAATATCAAAGTGATTTCAAGATTGGAAGCGCAAAATTTAAAGGTTTTTCGGGACTTGTCATCAAGGATATTTCTATTGTTCCGCATGATGCAGATACACTTGTGCGAGTTCAAAAATTGAATACAAGTGTGAATCTAGGCGAACTTTTGATTGGGGAGTTGCAAATTGGAAAGCTTGACATGGAAAACGGCTTTATACTTTTGGTGAAAAAAGGCTCCAAAAAGAATTTTGACGCATTTCTAAAGAAAAAAGATTCACTCGAAATTGACACTGCCGTAAGAGAAAAAGATTATGCGAGAAAGTTTTACAAAATTCTTTCGCGCGCTTTAAATCTTGTACCTACAGATATGAATCTCAAAAACTTTTCATTGTTTGTGGATGACAATGGCAAGAAAGCTTCGGTAAAAATCATCGCTCTTTCTATTGAAAATGAATTATTGACAACCAATATCGCTGTCAAAACAAATACTTTTATTCAAGAATGGCGAATTAATGGAAACGCAAACCCTAGAAATAAAACTGCCGACTTAAAGTTTTACAACGCAGATACTACCGCTATAAAAGTACCTTATCTGGACGAGCGTTACAATTTTCTAGCTTCGTTTGATACTGCCCATATAGTGCTAGAAAATCTAAAAATGCGAAACGGCGAAATGTCGGTAAATGGTTTGGCATCCATCAAAAACCTATTGGTAAATCATAGAAGAATTGCTTCACAAGATGTAAAAATAGACGATGCGCAGTTTGATTATAACTTTGTATTTGGACCAGATTTCATCAGGGTCGACAGCAGCTCGACCGTTCAGATCAATAATCTCAAGGTGCATCCATTCGTAGAATACAGCATCAAAAATGACACAACATACGCACTTCGTCTTGACATTCCAGAGATGAAAGCCCAGGATTTTATTGAAGCTTTACCAAAAGGGTTATTTTCAAATTTTGAAGGAATGGAAGCCGAAGGAAGTTTTGATTATAAACTTCAATTCTTTTTTAATAAAAATAAGCCAAATGCTCTCGTTTTCGACAGTCAGTTTCATAAACAAAATCTAAAAATCACTAAGTATGGATCAGCTAATCTGTCCAAACTCAATGCACCTTTTGTATACAGAGCGATCGAAAATGGCAAACCTCAACGAGCTATTACAGTCGGAGAATCCAATCCGAATTTTACACCTCTGGAATCTATATCTCCTTATTTAAGAAATGCCGTGCTTACTATGGAAGATCCTTCTTTTTTCTCGCACAACGGTTTTATCAGCGAGGCCTTCAAGCAATCTATCATCAAAAATATTAAAGCCAAAAAGTTTGCTAGAGGCGCAAGTACCATCAGTATGCAGCTTGTAAAGAATGTTTTTCTTACCAGAGAAAAAACGCTTTCGCGAAAACTAGAAGAAATCCTGCTTGTTTATATTCTCGAAAATAACCGCATTTCATCAAAGAGCAGAATGTATGAAGTCTACCTTAATATTATTGAATGGGGTCCCAATATTTATGGTATTGGTGAAGCATCTCATTTCTATTTCTCCAAAAATCCTTCAGAATTATCTGTTGGCGAAAGTATCTACTTGGCTTCGATAGTTCCCAGACCTAAGAAATTCATGTATCAATTTACACCCGAAGGCGAACTGAAATCGTCCGCATATTCTAAGCAGCGATATATTACAAATATTATGTTCCGTCGTGGATTGCTGCAAACTCCAGACACACTATATCAGCTACACAACATCTATGCAAGAGGTCCCGCGTCGGCATATTTCCAAATGAAAATTACAGCTCCAATCGACAATGATTCAATCGAAGATCTTACTAAATTCAACTTTTAATTTCTTCTGGCTTTCGCCAAATTGACAATGGTTTATAATTGATATTTTGTGCACATGTAAATTTGTTACTATTTCAATTATACAATTCTGAATAACTCTTACAGTAATCAATATATTCAACTGAAGAACTTAGGCAAAACGGTCAAAATTTCACATTTTATTAATAAATTAATACGGCTTTTTTATGTTTAAAAATCATAAGTTTATAGTTATTAACTAATTAACCAAAACCAAATGATTCAACAAATAACAGATCTACCTAAAAACATAGTAGGTTTTCGCGCAAGCGGCGAAGTGACAAAGGATGATTTTGACATCGTTTTGAAAAAAGTCGAAGAAATTGTGGAGAAAACTGGGAAATTAAATTACCTATTATATTTAGATACATCTCCTGCAAATTTTACGATTGGTGCTTGGATGAAAGATGGTTTAGTTGGCGTACAGAATTTAACCAAATGGAATAGAGCAGCAATTGTTTCAGACTCTGAAATTATAAAAAAATTCACCGACGTTTTCAGTGATATTATGCCAGGAGAATTCAAAGGATTTGAAATGGATGATTTGCAACACGCTATAGATTGGACTTCAGAAAAAATTGACAAATAACTACAAAAACAAAAACGCTATGAGCAACCAAGACGACACGCACAGAAACGAAACTATTAAAAAACTAAAAGAGCTTGCAGAAAACATTGAAATATGTATGTTCTGTACTAATCTTGATAAACAACCTATTGACGCTCGCCCAATGAGTTCTAATAAAGTTGATGACCTAGGAAATATTTGGTTTTTAAGTAACTCTCAGAGCAACAAAAATCAAGACATCAAAAATGACAGCAAAGTGCAATTATTTTATTCGAAAATATCTGATTCACAATATTTATCTGTTTAT
>JBBSRP010000056.1:0-14311 GCA_038242935.1 Flavobacteriales bacterium | reverse complement strand
TGTAATAATTACGTCAGGTTTTCCGTGAGTATTGATAAAATCTTGGTTAAATACAACTTTCATATCTCCAACGTAAAATTCGCAATTTGTAATAGAATTGCGTTTTGCATTTTCTTTAGCATCCGCAATTGCTTCTGGAACAGATTCTACACCAATGACTTTCTTCGCACCTTTTGAAACGAATTGGGCAATTGTTCCAGTACCTGTATATAAATCGTATACTAGTTCGTTTCCTGTAAGTCCCGCAAAGTCTCTAGTAATTTTATATAGTTCGTAAGCTTGCTCTGAATTGGTTTGGTAGAAAGATTTAGCGTTAATGCTAAACTTCAAACCTTCCATTTCTTCTAAGATAAAATCTCTTCCTTTATATAGCTCAATTTTTTGATCGTATAAAGTATCGTTTGCCTTTTCGTTTACAACATATTGTAAAGACGTTATTTCAGGGAAAGTAGTGGCAAGAAACTCCATCAAGAGATTTCTCTTTTCCATATCATTTTCAAAAAACTGAACCAATACCATTAGTTCGCCTGTTGAAGCTGTACGAATCATAAGAGTACGTAAAAGTCCAGTATGGTTTCTTGCATTGAAAAATGTCAGACCGTTTTCTAGTGCAAAATTCTTTACAGAGTTACGAATAGCATTTGAAGGATCTGCTTGCAAATGACATTTTCTGATATCTAGAATTTTGTCCCACATTTTTGGAATATGGAAACCTAACGCATTTCTTTCAGTTAATGTTTCTGCAGATTCTATTTCGTCTTCGGTTAACCAACGAGAATCCGAAAACGAAAATTCCATTTTATTTCTGTAGAAGAATTGTTTTTCCGAACCTAAAATTGGTTCAAAGTCAGGAAGTTCAACTTTTCCAATGCGTTTTAAGTTATTATAAACTTCATTATTCTTGTAAAAAAGTTGTTGCGAATAGTCCATATTTTGCCATTTGCAACCACCGCAAACACCAAAGTGCTCACAAACCGGCTCAACACGATGCTCAGAAAATTCGTGAAAACGAACTGCCTTACCTTCGTAGTATGACTTTCTTTTCTTGAAAGTCTGAACGTCTACCACATCTCCGGGTACAACATTACTGACAAAAATTACTTTGCCGTCTGCTGCTTTTGCAACAGAAACACCTTTGGCGCCGGCATCTAAAATCTTTATATGACTAAAAACTGCTTTTTCTGTATTTTTCCTTCCCATGCGGCAAAAATAAGGATTATGTAAATGGAAATCTTAAAAAATCGAATTAATTTATGCGTCGTAATTGATATAAAGTCGATCCTTTAATTATAATTTCTTATTCCATAATTCTCTCGTAGTTAAATGAATAACAGATTTTAAAAATACAGTTTTTTGCTACTTCACGTATTTGTCTAGAATTTTAATTGATAAAATATTAAAAGAATGTTCTTCAATATTCAAATTTTAAAAATTTGAGTTGTTTTAGCAGATCAATAGTGAAATTTACCTATCATTCGCTGTAGGTCAAGCTATTTCTTACACGCCTCACAATCAACTGTTAATTTTCTTTGATAGCCTGATATATCTTTTATCATTTTTCGTAACTTAGAGTTTGAAAAAATAAAAACATACTATGAAAAGAGACGCAACAGCTATATGGCACGGCACGGTTAAAGAAGGAAAAGGAAATATTACAACTCAAAGTAAAGTTTTAGATTCAGCACAATATTCGTTTGGATCAAGATTTGAGCAGGGAATCGGTACAAATCCAGAAGAGTTAATTGCAGCAGCGCATGCGGGTTGCTTTACTATGCAACTTGCAGCATATATTTCTGAAGGTGGTTTTGAAGTAGAATCTTTGGAAACAAAATGTGATATTGATTTCCAAGATAAATCGGTTGTAGGATCTCATCTTACAGTAAAAGGAAAAGTAAACGGAATTGATGAGGCAAAATTTCAGGAATTTGTAACGAAAGCCGAAACATCTTGTCCGATTTCCCGTCTTTTAGATACAAAAATTAGTAGCTCAGCTACACTACTCTAGATTTGGTTTTTTAGTTTTTTTGGTTGTTAATTATGCCCCATTCAGAAATGTTTGGGGCATTTTTAATAAAAAAGTTTAATTAAATCAGTAATTTTGCTAATCGGTCAAAAGTGGCCATTTAATACTAAATATTTTACAATGATAACTTTAAATCACGTTAGTTCTGCGGAAATTATAGAAAAAGAAAAAAAATATGGTGCGCATAATTATCATCCATTACCAGTTGTACTAAGCAAAGGTAAAGGCGTTTATGTTTGGGATGTAGAAGGTAAAAAATATTTTGACTTTTTATCAGCATATTCAGCGGTAAATCAGGGTCACTGTCATCCAAGAATTGTAGATGCAATGATGGAACAAGCACAGACATTAGCTTTGACATCAAGAGCATTTTACAATGACAAACTTGCTCCTTATGAAGAATATATTACAAAATATTTCAATTACGATAAAGTACTTCCTATGAATACGGGGGCTGAAGCGGTAGAAACTGCTATCAAAATCTGTAGAAAATGGGCTTATGATGTAAAGAAAGTTCCTGCAAATACTGCAGAAATTATTGTTTGTAATGGAAACTTCCACGGTAGAACAACTACTATTATTTCATTTTCTGACGATGCAAATGCAAAGGATAATTTTGGCCCTTACACTGATGGTTTTATTACTATAGATTATGATAGTATTGATGCATTAGAAAGAGCATTGGAAAACAATCCTACAACTGCAGGATTCTTGGTAGAGCCTATTCAAGGTGAAGCTGGTGTTTTTGTTCCTTCAGAAGGATATCTTTCAAAAGCAAAAGCACTTTGCGAAAAGCACAATGTTTTATTTATTGCAGACGAAGTTCAAACTGGAATTGCTCGTACAGGAAAATTACTTGCGGTACACCACGAAAATGTTCAGCCTGATATTCTTATTTTAGGTAAAGCTCTTTCAGGAGGGAATTACCCTGTATCTGCTGTTTTGGCAGATAATCATATTATGAATGTAATTGGACCTGGACAACACGGATCCACTTTTGGAGGAAATCCAATTGCCGCTGCAGTTGCTATAGCGTCATTAGAAGTAATAAAAGACGAGAAGCTTGCAGAAAACGCTGCCGAAATGGGAGATTTGTTTAGAACAAAAATGAATGAATATATTCAGTCTTCTAATATTTGTAAATTAGTACGTGGTAAAGGTTTGTTGAATGCAATTGTAATCAATGATACAGAAGATAGTTCTACAGCTTGGGATATCTGTCTTAGATTACGAGACAATGGATTATTGGCTAAACCAACGCACGGAAACATTATACGCTTTGCACCACCCTTGGTAATGAACGAAGAGCAATTACTTGAATGTGTTGATATTATTACAAAGACACTTAAAGAATTTGAAAAATAGAAATCTAATAAAAAACGCTCCAATTGGAGCGTTTTTTTATTTAGTCAAGTGACAAAGTAATCTGTCCATCATCTTCTATATCATCATCTTTAGAAACTGAGGTATCTCCTTCCACTTCAATTTCCTCAGGAATAATTTCTTGGGGAATTTCATAATCTAATGGTTCCAGCATATTTATCTGTCGTACTTTATCAGATGTAAGTTGATTCCCTTGAGCTTTCAGACCTTTTAAAGCAATAAATGCTTCAACATCGACGGTAAGTGTTTCTTTCTGTACTCCTTTAATTTTAGAAAATATAACCTCAGCAACAGGACGGTAATCAGTAGAGACGATTTCTAAATTAGATCCGCTATGCTCTGAAATAAATACTTCCTCTCGATTTTCAACTTCTATAATGAATCGCTTTATATAATAACGTTCCTTCTCGCCATCAAAGTAAATTGCCGAGATAGGTTTTTTAGGAACCCATTTTTCTAGCACAATCATATCATCTTCAAAGTGTGAATTTAGTTCGGGAATGATAGTTCGCAATTTCCCCGATTGATTTATAATAAGAAGTTTGTCGTTTGGCCTAAATTCACCCAAAAGGTCTCCTCTTCCATCAACATTCAATCTTTTTACAGTATCATCAAACCATATTTTACGCGGAAGAAGTGTGGAAATTCCCTTCTCTTTAAGTTCAATCTTCTTGATAGGATATTTACTGACGACATTTCCTTTAGATCCCCTACCTTTTATGGCAAGTGAAGCAAAATCAACATCGAATTTCAACTTTTTAATACTTCCTACTTGACGTAGAATTATTGTGATTACTTCGGCCTCTCCATTAGGATTGCAAGAGAAATATAAAATTTGAGATCCCGCGGTACCATTTGCCAAATCATAAGGTTTGTCTCTTGTAACTCCAGAAACATTAAACCTTTTGATATAAGCTGGGCCTGACTTTCCATCTCTGTAAATAAGATTATAAATAGTTCGCTTGTCATTTCTATCGAAAATTGCAATATGTATAATGTCTTTACCTACAAATGTTTTTGTATCAACTTTAGTAATCATCATTTTACCATCTCGCAAAAAGACTATTACATCATCAATATCTGAACAATCACACAAATACTCATCTTTCTTCAAACTTGTACCTATAAATCCTTCTTCTCGGTTTACGTAAAGCTTTGTATTACGAAGAATTACCTTAGTAGCTTCGATATCATCAAAAATTCTAAGCTCGGTTTGACGCTCACGTCCTTTTCCATATTTCTCTTTTAATCTCGCAAAGAATGCAATAGCAAATTCAATAATATGTTCAAGATCGTGCTTCACTTGCTCCATTTCGGCTTCAAGCTTTGCAATAGCATCATCAGCTTTATCCGAGTCAAAACGCGTAATACGAATCATTGGAATTTGCGTTAATTTCTGCAAATCGTCATCATTAATATCACGAACTAGAAGATCTCTGTACTCCTCAAAACGATGGTACATATAAGTGTACAAAGACTCTTTGTCAGAATAAAGCTTAAAATCGATATACATTTCCTCTCTAATAAATATTTTCTCTAAAGTAGAAAAATGCCATTTATTTTGAAGTTCCTCTAATTGAATTTCGAGTTCGCTGCGCAAAAGATCAACCGTGCGATGAGTCGAAATTTTCA
This sequence comes from Flavobacteriales bacterium, assembly GCA_038242935.1. GTDB lineage: Bacteria > Bacteroidota > Bacteroidia > Flavobacteriales > Flavobacteriaceae > Flavobacterium. The sequence continues at coordinate 9,273 of JBBSRP010000056.1, read as the reverse complement.
GCATTTCTGTAACGCCGATAAAAAGTGGTTTATTATTTTCAATAACACAACCTAATGGCGCAATTGAAGTTTCACAAGCTGTAAATGCAAATAAGGCATCAATTGTCTTATCGGGAGAAACTCCTGGAAAAAGATGAATTAATATTTCAACCTCAGCCGCAGTGTTGTCTTCAATTTTCTTGATTTTTATTTTCCCTTTCTCATTGGCTTTCAAAATACTTTCGATCAAGGTGACAGTATTTGTAGAAAACGGAATCTGTGTAATTACTAGTGTCTGCTTATCAAGTTGACTAATTTTTGCACGTACACGCACACGACCGCCACGAAGACCATTATTGTAATTGGAAATATCTGCAATACCTGCAGTAATAAAATCAGGATATAATGTAAAAGGTTTTCCTTTTAATATTTTAATAGACGAGTCAATAAGTTCATTAAAGTTATGCGGAAGAATTTTAGTCGAAAGACCAACCGCAATTCCTTCGGCACCTTGAGCAAGAAGCAGCGGAAATTTTACCGGAAGGTTTATCGGCTCAGCTCTTCTACCATCGTAAGACATTCCCCAATCTGTAATTTTTGGCGAATATAAAACATCGTGGCCAAATTTAGAAATGCGTGCTTCTATATATCGAGATGCTGCAGCGCTATCTCCTGTGAGAATATTTCCCCAGTTTCCCTGCATATCAATGATCAACTCTTTTTGACCAATCTGCACCATAGCATCACCTATACTCGCATCTCCGTGTGGATGATACTGCATTGTATGTCCTACAATATTGGCAACTTTATTATAACGCCCGTCATCAAGCTCCTTCATCGAGTGCATAATACGGCGTTGCACTGGCTTGAATCCATCTTCAATTGCTGGCACAGCACGCTCTAAAATTACATATGAAGCGTAATCTAGAAACCAATCCTTATACATTCCTGTAACCTTGGTAATCGTACTCTCAGGATTCTCGTTATTCTCATAGAAATTATGTCCTGATGTTTGTATATCATCAAAACCTTGACTTTCCTGATTAGAATCTAAAGGTTCGTTAGTATCGTCAGTAGGTAATTTATTTTCGTCTTCTTCGTTCATTTAATTTACTGCGAAATTAATTTTATTAAATCTTCTTTGCTTGGTAAAGCTGTTATAATCTCTAATTTTTCGAATTCCACAGTCAGTGACTGCGGAATTTACTTTTCAGATTGCCATACACTTTTGTCCGAAATGTTTTGGTCATTTTTTTTTATAAAATGTTTTCCCTACTCTATCGATATGTTCCTTTAAACTTTCTGAATTCAAATTATTATAAATTAAAATATCGAACTTATATGGAATATAACTATCATCAAGATCAAGCCATAGTTTATTAAAATCCTCATTTGTTACGTCTCCTAAAAGACAAATATCAATATCAGAACCTTCTCTCTGAGTTCCTTTTGCTCTAGAACCATATATTATTACCTTTTGAATACTTTTATACTTTTCTAAGATTGCAATAATTTCTTTGAAGCTTTTTGGATAAATTCCGAACATTATAAAAGTGTTTTCATTTTAGTTTCGAAAGCTTCAAAAACAGGAACGTAATTCTCAAAAATAGTCTTTAGAATTTTCAGGATTTCAGAATTATTATAAATGTGAGAAGTTTGATTTCTACTTTTTATCATATCTAACCAAACTTCACCATCTGTAATCAGTCCAACATTAAAAGATTCTTTAACCGCCGTTTTACTACCAAACAAATCTCTTTTACCTTGACTTTCTAAGAAATCTTTCATTACTTTCCAAGAAAGTTCCTGCGTTACTTCAAAAGCTTGAATAGCTCCTTGTAACTCGAGTTCCGAAAAATCTCTTTCAGATTGTAACGTTTTTGCATTTCTAAGCTGTCTAAAAGCGTTGCAAAAATGTTCGAATCGTTGCTTCCATCTATCATCCTGCATAATAGTAATTGTTAATTCTTCTCAACCACGTCCAAATCAACTTTCAGATTATTGATAATAAACTTTTGTCTGTCTGGAGTATTCTTACCCATATAAAATTCCAATAGCTTTTCAATCGGAGTTGCTTTGTCTAGCATTACTGGATCGAGCCTGATATCTTGACCGATGAAGTGTTTAAACTCGTCTGGGGAAATCTCTCCCAAACCTTTAAATCGCGTTATCTCTGGCTTGGGCTTTAGCTTTTCAATCGCATCAACACGCTCTTGTTCAGAATAACAATAAATTGTCTCTTTTTTATTTCGAACTCTAAATAATGGCGTTTGCAAAATATAAAGATGGCCTTCTTTTATCAATTCGGGAAAAAACTGAAGAAAGAAAGTAATCAGCAACAATCTAATGTGCATACCATCGACATCGGCATCGGTTGCGATTACAATGTTATTATAACGCAAGTCGCCCATATCTTCCTCGATATTTAGAGCTGCTTGCAAAAGATTGAATTCTTCGTTTTCGTAGACAATCTTCTTACTCATTCCGTACGAGTTCAAAGGTTTTCCCCGAAGACTGAAAACCGCTTGCGTATTTACATCACGAGATTTGGTAATCGATCCGGAAGCAGAATCTCCCTCTGTAATAAAAAGTGTACTTTCAAGATATCTTGGATTTTTTATATCACCAAGATGAACTCGACAATCTCTTAATTTTTTATTGTGAAGATTTGCTTTCTTCGCACGGTCTTTTGCCAATTTTCTAATACCTGACAATTCTTTACGTTCGCGTTCTGCTTGCAAAATTTTGCGCAAAAGCAAATCTGCGATATCAGGATTTTTATGTAAATAATTATCAAGTTTCGTTTTAAGAAAATCGTGAACAAATGTTCGCACCGATGGTAAATCAGGCCCCATATCTGTCGATCCAAGTTTTGTTTTAGTCTGAGATTCAAAAACAGGTTCCATTACTTTTACACTTACCGCACTCACAATAGATTTGCGAATGTCTGAAGGCTCAAAGTTCTTATTGTAGAACTCACGAATAGTTTTTACAATCGCTTCTTTAAAAGCAATAAGGTGCGTTCCACCTTGAGTAGTATTTTGACCATTAACAAATGAATGGTATTCTTCTGAATATTGTGTTTTACTATGTGTAATGGCGACTTCAATATCTTCGCCCAAAAGATGAATTACTGGATAGACCATATCATCTTCATTGATATTTTCCTCTAATAAATCTTTTAGTCCATTTTCTGAAAAGTATTTTTCGCCATTAAAAACGATTGTTAATCCTGTATTCAGATAACAATAATTTTTGAGCATTTTTATTATATACTCATTTCTGAATTTATAATTTTTAAAAATCGCTTCGTCTGGAATAAAAATGACTTTGGTTCCTTTGCGTTTTGTAGTTTCAATTATATCTTCGTCAAGAACAAGGTTTCCTGCGCTAAATTCGGCGGACTTTTGCTTTTCGTCACGAACAGATTCTACACGGAAGTAATTAGATAAAGCATTTACCGCTTTGGTACCTACTCCATTTAATCCTACCGATTTTTTAAAAGCTAATGAATCGTATTTTCCACCAGTATTCATTTTTGAGACAACATCTACAACTTTTCCAAGAGGAATTCCACGACCATAATCTCTTACAGTAACCGTTTTGTCTCGAATTGTTACTTCGATTGTCTTACCAGCGCCCATTACAAACTCATCAATACAGTTGTCCAAAACTTCTTTTAGAAGAATATAGATACCATCATCTGGAGAAGATCCATCACCTAATTTTCCAATATACATTCCTGGTCGCATACGGATATGCTCTTTCCAGTCTAATGAACGGATATTATCTTCGGTGTACTTAGTAGTTTCTGACATTTTATGAATAGGGGAATTTGCGCTAATATACTATTTCTAAAGAAAGTAAAAAAGCATTGAAGCCTAAAAAATAGCAACAACAGCCTCGATTTCCAGTAGAAAATTTCTTTGCAAAGGTACTTGATTTTGTGTCGATTATTATACTGTCCAGCAAGATTGTATATAAACGAAAAAAAACCCGAAGGAGAATTTCCAACGGGCTTAAATATCGTAGATTAAATATTTATACGTTAAACCTGAAATGCATTACATCCCCGTCTTTTACTATATATTCTTTTCCTTCAACTTTAAATTTACCCGCTTCTTTACACTTCGCTTCTGAGCCGTAATGCACGAAATCTTCATAAGCAATTACTTCGGCACGTATAAATCCTTTTTCAAAATCAGTGTGGATTACTCCTGCTGACTGTGGCGCAGTAGCTCCAATATCAATTGTCCAAGCACGCACCTCTTTTACTCCTGCCGTAAAGTAAGTTTGTTGTTTTAACAATTTGTATGCTGAACGAATAAGTACAGACGCTCCTGGCTCAGACAATCCCATATCTTCAAGAAAAACCTGACGCTCTTCATAACTTTCAAGTTCTGTAATATCAGCTTCTGCACCAACAGATAAGATAATTACTTCGGCGTTTTCGTCTTTTACTAATTCTTTGATTTGATCTACATACTTATTTCCTTCGACAGCAGAATTTTCATCTACGTTACAAACGTATAAAACTGGTTTTGCAGTGATCAGTTGGAAACTTTCAAAAAGTTCTTCTTCATCACTATTTTGTGGAGTAACTGTACGAGCAGATTTTGCTTGCAATAAAGCTTCGCGAATTCTGTCAAGTAAAGCTTTTTCGACTTGAGCTTCTTTATTTCCAGTTTTTGCAGCTCTATTAACTTTCTCTAAACGTTTTTCAACATTTTCAAGATCTTTAAGCTGTAATTCGATATCAATAGTTTCTTTGTCGCGTATAGGATTTACATTTCCATCTACGTGAACAATATTATCATTGTCAAAACAGCGTATAACGTGAATAATAGCATTACACTCTCTAATATTTGCCAAAAACTGATTTCCTAAGCCTTCGCCTTTACTTGCTCCTCTTACAAGACCTGCAATATCAACTATCTCAACAGTTGCCATTTGCACTCTTTCTGGTTTTACCAGTTCTTCTAATTTTTCAATTCTTGGATCTGGAACGTTTACCACACCAATATTAGGTTCGATGGTACAAAATGGAAAGTTTGCACTTTGCGCTTTTGCATTAGATAAACAATTAAATAATGTTGATTTTCCTACGTTTGGCAATCCTACAATTCCTGCTTTCATACTATTTATTTTTTCAGTCCTAACGGACAGTATTTGTTTTTGATAAAGTTTGCAAATGTACGATTTCGAAGTGAGAATTAAACAATTAAAAGCAATCTTCAAATTATATAAGTTATGAAATAATTATTGTAAGTATTTTAGTAAGTTTCAAAAGTATCTTTGAGTAACAAAATTAAAAAGAACTAGTTATGAAAGCATTATCGATAACAATAGGAGCTTTACTGTTTACCTTCGGGATTCAAGCTCAAAACAAGAATGTTACAGAAGTCAGCAAAACGACGACAAGAACTGTGAAAAATTCTGATGGAGAAAAAAAACTTATTAAAAAGGAAGACTACAATGCAACTCAAAAAATTGATTTTGAAGATGCAGATTCAAATAAACTTAATAAAGAGCAGAAGATGACTCCAGTAGAAGTTACTGCTACTACACAAATTATTGATGAAGATGGAAATGTAAGAAGTATTGATGTGGACAGATCTGCGACCTATAATTATGGTGGAAACACGTATCAATTATCACTCGACAATAGTGGATATACTGTAATTAACAACAGTAGTAAAACACCTGCTATGCTGAGAAGAACTAGCAATGGCAATTATATTTACTCTACGAAAGACAGAGTTTCATTTGGTTATTTTGACAAAAATGGAAATTTAATTTTGGAAACATACGATGCGAAAAATGATAGAATTATTTATGAGAGATACGATGTCTCTAAATAAATTTTGATGAATTCACGAAAAATAAAAAATCCTGAACAGCAATTGTTCAGGATTTTTCATTTTTAATAGAATTGAAATTTATTCGTTGTGCAAAAATGCCTTGCGATCTAATAAGACTTCGTCGCTTTCTACGTGACTGTCATCGGGTACGCAACAATCTACAGGACATACGGCTGCACATTGAGGTTCATCGTGAAAACCTTTACATTCTGTACATTTTCCTGGTACAATATAATAAATATCGTCAGAAATAGGTGTTTGAGCATCGTCAGAATCTACTGTTTCTCCAGAAGGAAGAACAATTTTTCCTTTTAATGCTGTCCCGTCTTTGTATCGCCAATCATCGGCTCCTTCGTATATTGCTGTATTTGGACATTCGGGCTCGCAGGCACCGCAGTTGATGCATTCGTCTGTAATTATAATTGCCATAATGCTATTTTGAATTTTTAAAATGAGAGGTTATTTATTTCTAATACCCTACAATATAATAGTTACAACTATAAGGCTGCTCTATTACTAAAGCCAACTCTTTCTATTTTGAGTATTATACCTTATTTTTGTACAAAATTACACCCAAAACAATTACCACGCAAATCATTATGACATTAGAAAATAAAATAGATGCCTTTGTATCATTAGGAAATTTTTTGCGACAATTTAAGGAAGACACTGCCGTCGCATCGGCGGATATCAAAGAAAATACTATATTTTTTGAAGCTTTCAGCGAACTTATCAAATTATCGCAATCGCATAATGGTTGGTACACGCCAGAGCAGGTATATTTTTCGATCAATTCTTGGGTTGAAGCACTGACAGAAGAAAATCTGAAAGAATGGCTATCAAAATATAAACTTGTAGAAAAGGAACCAGAAATAGTAGCAATTATTCTAGCTGGGAATATTCCATTAGTTGGTTTTCACGATTTTCTAAGCGTACTGATTACGGGAAATAAAGTATTGGTAAAGACTTCCTCAAATGATCAGCATTTACTGCCATTTCTGGCAAAATATTTAATCACAGTCGAGCCGAAATTTGAAAACTATATTGAATTCACAGAAGGTAAACTTGAAAATTACGATGCAGTAATTGCAACTGGAAGTGATAACACCGCTCGCTATTTTGATTATTATTTTAAAAATAAACCTTCTATTATCAGACGTAATAGAAATTCTGTTGCTGTTTTGACGGGCACTGAAACCGAAGAACAAATGAAGTCCTTGGGCGAAGATATCTTTAGATATTTTGGTTTGGGATGTAGAAACGTTTCGAAAATGTTTGTGCCAAGAGGTTATAATTTTGATAAATTCTTTGAAGGTATTTTTAGCTTTCAAGATATTGTAAAATATGAGCGTTATGCAAATAACTACGACTACAATAAGGCAGTTTTCCTAATGAGTAATTTTAAATTACTGGATAATGGATTTTTGACCATCAAAGAAGACGAAAGCTACTCATCTCCTATCTCTAGTGTGTTTTATGAATACTACGACAACATTGACGAATTAAATTCGAAATTAAAAGAAGACGATTTGAAAATTCAATGTGTAGTTTCCGATGGAGCTGTAGAAAATGGAATTCCGTTTGGAGAAACACAGAAACCTAAACTTTGGGATTATGCTGATAATGTAGATACTATCGAATTTCTAAATAATTTATAGATTTAAGAATATCTAAATACAATTGAAAAATGAAAATTCATAATTTTAATGCTGGCCCAGCGAGTCTTCCCCAAATAGTTTTGCAGGAAGCGGCAGATGCTGTACTGAATTTTGACAATTCTGGACTTTCGATTTTAGAGATTGCCCATAGAAGTGCACAGTTTAAAGCAATTTTAGCTGAAGCTAAAGATTTAACGCTTGACATATTAGGTTTGAAAGGAAAAGGATATCAAGTTCTTTTCTTGCAAGGTGGCGCTCGAATGGAATTTTTGCGGATTCCGATGAATTTGATGAAAATAGATGGAAAGGCAGCATTTCTAGATACGGGCGTTTGGTCAAGTGGCGCAATGAAAGAAGGGGAATCATTTGGATTATGTATCGAAGTTGCTTCTTCCAAAGATAGAAAATACTGTTATTTGCCAAAAGATTATTCCATACCAGAAGACGGTGATTATTTTTATTGTACATCCAATAATACAATATACGGCACACAGATTAAGGAGTTTCCAGAAGTAAAAGTTCCAGTAGTTTGCGATATGACCTCGGATATTTTTTCGAGAGCTCTGGATTTTTCAAAATTTGATTTGATATTTGCGGCGGCTCAAAAAAATATTGGAATCGCTGGCGCCACGCTTGTCGTAATAAAAGAATCTATCTTAGGAAAAACTGATCGTAAAATTGCTCCAATCTTAGATTATCAGCAGCATATAAAGGCTGACAGTATGTATAACACTCCTCCAGTTTTTGCAATTTATACAGCTATGCTTACACTTAGATGGATAAAAGCAAAAGGTGGAATTCCTGCAATTGAAAAGATAAATGAAGAGAAGGCTCGCTTACTTTATGCAGAAATAGATCGAAATAATTTATTTGAAGGTACGGCAGATCGATTAGATAGGTCGATTATGAATGTAACATTTGTTTTAAAAAATGAAACTCACAAAGTAGCTTTTGAAACCCTCTTAAAAAAACGCGGAATTTACGGTCTTGAAGGACATCGTTTTGTTGGTGGTTATCGTGCCTCAATTTACAATGCTGTAACTATAGAAAGTGTAGAATATCTTGTACATGTTCTTCAAAAATTTGAAAAACAAAATATCAATTAAAAACTAATGCCCTAGCCCCGATTGCAGTGGAAATCCTTTTATGTTTTTCTTTAAAAACATAAAAGATTGCAGCGGAAAGCGGGAAAAAGCTCCAAAAAAATATTATGAAAATACTTGCAAATGATGGCCTTTCAAACGAAGCCACAGCAATTTTGAATGAAAACAACATCGAAGTTGTAACTACAAAAGTTGCTCAGGAACAACTAATTCCATTTATTAATAGCAACAATATTGACGTACTAATTGTGCGAAATGCTACCAAAATTCGATTGAATCTTTTGCTAGAATGTCCAACTCTAAAAATAATTTGCAAAGGCGGAAATAAACTGGAAAAAGAGATCGAATTACAGATTTCAGCCTCGGGCAAACAACTAATTTATGCTGAAGAATCGACTGCAACAGCTATTGCCGAAATGGTGTTTGCACATCTTTTCTCGGGTGCAAGAATGCTGTATGACGCAAATAGATTGATGCCTCTTGAAGGTGATAGCAACTTTGAAGCTCTGCAAAAATCATTTGCTTCAGGACAAGAATTACGAGGAAAGACCCTTGGTATCATTGGTTTTAATGCAAGCGGAAAGGAAGTTGCAAAATATGGAACTAGTACTGGAATGAGAGTTTTAATCAGCGATTCTGCAGAGCAAAATCCAGAAATTGAACTTAATTTTT